>DQVU01000155.1 GCA_015661585.1 Methanothermococcus okinawensis
AATGAACCCCGAGGGGACTGAGGTTGATGTGCACCAAGGCGGATGTCCGCTCATCAATGGGGACATTCGCTGAACCCCACGAAGATCACAATAGAAAAATAATAATAATTATATTAATAAAATAAAAAATTCTGCCATTATCCTTTTTGAAACACTCCTGAGTATTGAAGAAACAGGATGAAATTTTTCACAGACTCTTATTCCAGTGTTCAAAAAAAACATTTCAAGAGAGAAATGATAGGTATGTAATTCTATCTCTCCCTTTTTTGAATAAAGGTTTTAATTTTTATTATTATTTTTTATATTATTATTTTATAATTTTAAATTATATTTTTTTAGTGGGGAGATGATATTATTATAATTATTTAAGATGTATTCCATCCATATAGAAAAAACAACGGTGATTTTATGCACTATCTGATATTCACATCCTACGGTGCCTTTCTCCTAGAATATAACGGTGATCCAAATTTAGAGAACATAAAACACTATAAAATATTCCCAGAAGAGGAGATTCCCAAGATTATGTACAACCTTCGAAGGGGAAACCTCCAGATAGTTGAGGAGTTAATAAAAGAATGGGATCTAAAGGATAAAGACATAAAAATCCTAGTAGAGTACGTAGAGGATGAGCCCACACCTCCAGGAAAGTTTATAAGGGAAAACATATATCCTCTAGGTAAGAAATACGGCGTCTTCAACAGTTATCAGGAGTTTATAGAAAAAACAAACCTATGGGCTACTGAACTCACCAAACTTCTAATGAAGGAATCCTCTGAGAGAAAGGATAAGTTGATAATCCAGACTGTAAGTGCCTTAGATGACTTAGATGAGACACTTAATTTATTCTCCGAGAGACTTAGGGAGTGGTACTCCCTCTACTTCCCAGAGATGGACAAGATTGTAAAAAAACATGAACTCTATGCAAGGTTGGTATCCCAGTTTTTAAAGAGGGAGAACTACACCAGGACTAAGTTAAAGGAGTTCCTACCTTCAAAAACAGCTAAAACACTATCTAAAGCGGCAAAGAACTCCATGGGTGCAGAGTTGTCTGAGGAGGATCTATCCATTATAAAGGAGTTTGCAGATCAACTAGTATCCATGTACAACCTAAGGGAGAAACTACTGAAGTATTTAGGAGAGCTAATGGAAGAAACTGCACCTAACTTAACAAAGTTGGCAGGGCCTTCCCTAGGTGCAAGACTTATAAGTTTAACTGGAGGATTGGAGAGGTTGTCAAAACTCCCTGCCTCTACCATACAGGTTATCGGGGCTGAGAAGGCACTATTTGCACATCTGAGATTAGGTGCAGATCCTCCAAAACATGGGGTAATATTCCAGCACCCTCTTATTCAAAGTTCTCCCTGGTGGATCAGGGGGAAGGTGGCGAGGGTTCTCGCCTGTAAGTTGGCTGTGGGAGTTAGGGCAGATGTATTTGGAAACTACATAGCAGATGAACTTCTCGAGGATCTCAACAGGAGGGTTGAAGAGATAAAGAGGAAGTACCCAGAACTTAGGAAGAAACCTTCAAAGAAGAGAAAAGAGAAAAAGGATAAAGGTAAGAAAAAGAAAGGAGATAAGAAGAAAAAGAAAAAAGGTAAAAAACCGAAGAAGGGGAAGAAAATAATAGGAAAGACATCCTCAAAGTGGTGATACTTTGAAAGTTAGGGAGATCTTCGACAACGTATATGAGATAGATATAGGCGATGGAGTTAGGAGGATAGGGACGAAATCCTTAGTTCCCTCCAAGAGGGTTTATGGGGAGAGGATAGTTAAGATAGAAGGGACAGAATACAGAATCTGGAACCCCAACAAGAGTAAGCTAGCAGCTGCCATATTGAAGGGACTTAAGGTTATGCCCATAAAGAGGGGTTCAAAGGTGCTCTACTTAGGTGCCTCTGCAGGTACTACTCCTTCCCATGTTGCAGATATTGTGGAATACACACCTGTATACT
>DQVU01000059.1 GCA_015661585.1 Methanothermococcus okinawensis
CATACACCTGTAATAAATAGAACTAACTTTTCACCTTTGATACAGTGTTGGCATCCTAAGGGAAGGTTGTTTATGTTTTTTAATAGGGTGTTTTCTAACTCTTCGATGTCCATGTTATCCCTTTTTTAAATAATAATAAACTATAATAAAATCCCCATAAAGATAAATCGGTAAAATAGGTGAAACTATTTATTGTATTCCTATTCCAGGATGTTTCTGGACATTAAGATAAATATGGGCACTATTGGAAAATATTCAGAGGATTGTCTCTTTTTTAGTATTTAGTAGATAGGAGATATTCGTTTTATATTTTTTAACAACTCAACTGTTTAATATTTTTTATTTTTCTGATTTTAATTATTCTTTTTATTATTATTTTTTTATTCAAGATCCCAATAAGACAATAATACCCTACCTTATAAACCTCTTAACCTTCCTATCCTCATTCACAAGTAAAACAACCCTACTATCGTAAGAATCATCTGCCACTTTATAGTGGGAGAGTTCTTCCACCTTCCTACTAAGTTCTAATATCTCCTCATGCTTCAACATATGGTCCAAGGTCAATCTCCTCCTGGAGTATCCCACATTCATATATGACTTTAACTCTATGAAGTGCACATCTGCCCTCTCGTAGAGAGGTATAAACTTCTCAATGTCAGTATTGTAATCCCTTATAAGTGTAGTCCTTATACAGGTTCTCTCCTTAGATCTTAATACATCCAAGGTATCCAATATACTCTGCCAGTATTCTTCCTTCCCCCTGCATATCCTTTTATAACTATCCAAGTCGTAGGCGTCAAGGGAGATGTACAGTTGTGTAGGATTTATCTCCTGGATAACATCAGTTAGAATACCATTCGATACTACAAAGGTAGAGAGACCCCTCCTGTGAAAAAGGTTTATCAGTTCATCTAAGTAGGGATAGAGGGTAGGTTCCCCAGATAGGGATATAGCAACATGTTTTGGATCTAGTAACTCTTTAAATCTCTTTTTACCTATTCTATCTAAGATGCCCTTATAACCCATTACAACCTTTCTGTGCATCTGAAGGATGTCCTCCAAAACCTCTTCAGGCTCCTTCCACTTTACCTTAGGATGTGATAGTTGAGAGATACCTATATCTGAGGGCAAAACCCTCCAACAGAATATACAACTCTGCTGGCACCAGATCACAGAAGGAGTACACTGGATACATCTGTGGGTTTCTATACCGTAGAATTTTGACTTATAACAGTTCTTATTTTCTAAGAGTGATTTCTTAACCCAGCCACATAGTTTAACTGCACTGTGATCTTTTATCTGATAACGTTGTTTCCTCAGAATTCGATATATCTCCTCAGGGATAAGTGTATTGTAGGTAGCCATAATATCACCATGAAAATATATTTTATCTCTGGTTAATATAACCAGTACATAACATTTTAACCAAATAAAAATAATAATAAAAAATTAAAAATAAAAGATGTAAAAAACTCCATCTGTATAACTTTCCTTAGAATATCCTGAGGTTTTTTAAAGATGGAATTTTTCTTCGTTAATAATCATTCTGTTTTTCCAGTACTGGGATTTCAAGAGAAGTAATATAAAGTAAATCTCCGTTATCCCTTGGAATATTCTTAGAACGAAAAAAGTTGTTTGAAATTCTGTTAAACCCCCCCTTCCCATCCAAAGAAGTAATTAAAAAATAATTTATTAATTAATTAAAAACAATAAAAAACCCTATAAAATTAATCAATAAAAAACCATTAGCTATATCCCTATCTCACGGTGTTTTCTGAATACTGAGATAGGATGAAAAAATTCTCTTAGAGGTATAAGGTTATCCCATCGTTGTAGTTAGGAGATATAGGGAAAATCCCCCTCTCCTCCAAATGTTCAGAATTAGAGGAGAGATATATTTATATTCGAAGTGGATAGAGGTTTTATTTTTTATATATTTTTATTGGGATTTTCAATAGTTGTTGTTTATTATAAAATATTCTCTTCTGTTCATAACTATATTTAATATTTTTTCATTTCTAAAGAAACAACCTCTTAACGTACTCTACAGAATCCTTCTTAGCCAAAACTATAACCCTGTTTTTAGGTTTTAACCTAGTATCTCCATCTGGTATCTTTAATTCATTGTCTTCATAGACAGCAATTATAAGATAATCCTTATTCTTTTCCAAATCTCTTATACATCTATTGGCAACCTTTGAGTTCTCTCCGATAATTAACTCCAAGATCTCTGCATCCCCTCTGCCTATCACTGCCAGATCTACTATACCAGGTAGATCTATAAGTTTCTCTATATAGTTTGCAGCCACAAGTTCAGGGCTTACTACTACATCTATATTTAGATTCTCAAATACTTCTTTATATTCAGGATCTCTAACTCTCACGATAGTCTTAGGGACGCCATAATTCTTAGCCAGTAATGCACTCATGAGGTTTATCTCCTGCTGCCCAGTGACTGCTATATAGATATCTGCACTTTCAATATCTGCACTTTCTAAGGTTTTAACACGGGTGCAATCCCCATTTATTACCAAGGCATCTATCTCGGAGGCTACCTCCTCACATACCTCCTTAGATATATCTATGAGTACTAAGTCGTGATTTTTTCCAGCGAGGGATTTCGCCAGTGTATAACCTACCCTTCCTATACCTGCAATTACGATGTACATAGTATATCCCTATTTAAATCCTCTTCCAGGGAATGTTGTTATCTTCAAAAAACTTAATATATCTTTTTTTATCTTCACCTCTAAGGCCCTTCCAGTCAAGGATTACATAGTCGAAATCCTGTTTCTCTATTAACTGGTTTAGAACCTTATCTGAAACCTTTGCATACTTTGGAACTATATAACCTACGTAGCACCTCCCCTCCAACACCAACTTTGTAAATTTTGGGGCGTAATGCCCGCCACCAAAGGCAATTATCCTATCTAAAGGGTCATATCTCTTGGATGTAAGTTGATGGATGGTATCTATTATAGCCCTTCCAATTATCTCTCCTCCCTCTTTTATCCTCCATTCCCTCTCTGTACTCCCTATCTCCACAAATACAGTGGGAGCGACTAGATCTGAAGGGCCGTGATGGACACCTTCAAAGGAAACTTGGAAGTTTAGATGTTTATACTTTTCCCCTTTACTGTATCTCGAGATATTCCTCAGAAGGAGGGAGTTTAGGACACTATCACAGGGACATATCTCCTCTGGATTACCACCAAGGAGGTTATTCTCGGTTAGGTTTCCGGGAGTATGGACTGTTAAAGTGGGAGGTGGGTTCTCCCCGCTACTTCTATGTTTCGATAGGAATATATAGTAGCCAAATCCCTTTGGAATGTCCTCTTGACTAAGTGCTGTAAGATCCTCCTCTGTCTCAAGGTAGGAGATCTTTTTTCTAATATTATTCTCCTCTAATATAGTATCTAAGTTCTCCTTGATGTTCATCCCTGCAGGATCCTTAGTGGAGTAGATTAGTAGGTATCTCATAATCCCCCATTAATCTTTCCTGTACTCCTCTAATATTCTCTTAGCCAGGTTTATCTTATCTTCCATATTCTTAAGCATAATGTTTGTTGCCACTATGTTGCACTCTATACCCTCCTTTTTCTCCTCCAGGTTATCCCTGTTGTCTATTATAAGGGTATCTACTAGATCCTCGTAGAACTTATACACCCCATAGATATTAACAGGATAACCCTTAGCCTCCATTAGAACACCTGCCGGCCCACTAACTGCCCTATCCCCCACTATTGGAGATACTACAAATACCCTCTTACTCTTAAGTGCCCTCCTAATATCCCTTATACTGAGTATTGGACCTATGGAGGTTATAGGGTTAGAGGGCCCAATAATCACTAAGTCTGAATTCTCTATAGATTCCAACGCCCCATCTACCCCCCTGGCATACTGTGAATTCTCATAGAATACATCTAACACCTTAGCCTTACCTCCCCTCTTTATCCAGAAGTCGTGAAACTTCAGAAGGATCTTCTCCTTTCTATCCTCAACCTCCTCCTCAACGAGTATCTTTGTTTCCACCCTGTCATCTGTCATTGGAAATACCTTACCTCTAATGTTCAACAGTTTTCTCTCCATATCTACAACCTTGGAGAGGGGATAACCTTTCCTTAAAAAGTAAGTCTTATGGATCTTCAGAGCCCTGTCCCTGTCCCCAATCTTCAGGAATTCAGAGAAACCCTCAGATTCATACATCTTTAAAGTTTCATGAGTGATGAAAGTATCGTTCTTAACACCATACCAAGTTTCTTCGTTTATCAGATCTGAGAATGTGTATAGTACAGTGTCTATATCTGGAGATATGTAAAGATCTCCAACCCACGTGTCCTCCCCAGTATTCACAATTACAGAGATGTTCTCCTCATCAACTATCCTCTTCAATCCCTGTAGAAGTTTAGGAGTACCTGTGCCTCCTGATAGTAAAGTTATCTTCATAGTTTTCCCTGTATCAATTTTGTTATACAATTTCATTAATCAAATTTATTTTTTATATTTATCAATAATTTAATAACCCTACTTCCCATCAAACTGATATTTAAAAAATAATAATATATAATAAAAAATAATAAGGTAAGAA
>DQVU01000189.1 GCA_015661585.1 Methanothermococcus okinawensis
TCTAAACCTATCTCCCTTGCCAACTCCTTTACCTTTCTAACTTCTAAGGGATTTGTAACTAGTGGTATCATCAACCTTATGTTTTTATACCCCTCACTTCTCAGTTTCTTTATTGCAAGTAATTCACATTTTAATATCTCTTTCTCATCCAACCCCCTTCTAATACCCCTCCAACCTAACATAGGGTTCTGCTCTACAGGTTCGTCCTCTCCCCCTTCCAACCCCCTGAATTCATCTGTTGGAGCGTCCAAGGTTCTGTATGTTACAGGTCTTGGATAGAAGGCATCTGCCACCTTTCTAATACCCTCTGCGAAGACCTCTACAAGGGCATCCTCTCCCTTCTCCTTAAGTATCTTAATTGGATGGACACCTGTCTCAAGTATCATATGTTCTGCCCTTAGAAGACCCACCCCATCGGCTCCAGTTGCAGCAGCCCTCTCTGCAACTTCAGGCATGGAGACATTTACCATAATCTCTGTTGCAGTTATGATTACTGGTGCACCTACACTTACCTGTATGTCTTTACCCCTTTCTATCTTCTCCTTCTTTATCTCTCCCCTATATACAATACCCTTCTCTCCATCTACTGTAACTACCATGTTGTCCTTCAACACCTCTGTAGCTCTCTGGGTACCTACAACACAGGGAGTACCTAACTCTCTTGATATAATGGCTGCATGGCAGGTTAATCCTCCGTCATCTGTAACGATGGCACTGGCTTTCTTCATTGCAGGTACCATATCTGGTGTTGTCATCTTTGTTACTAAGACATCCCCCTCCTCTATCTTATCTATCTCTTTGATATCATGAATTATCTTCACCTTACCAGAGGCTAGACCTGGAGACGCCCCAATACCCTTTAGTAGTATCTCTCCTAACTCCTCGGATTCCTTAGACGTCTCTTCTTTCTTCTCCTTATCTAAGGTAGTTACCGGCCTCGCCTGGAGCATAAATATATTTCCCTTTTCTATGGCCCACTCGATATCCATAGGTCTTCCGTAGTGTTTCTCGATAGTCAATCCCATCTCGGCAAGTCTTCTAAGTTCCTCGTCAGAGAGTACTCTTTTCTCCCTTAGATCTTCAGGTGTCTCTACCTTTTTCGTCTTTCCCTTTTCATCCCTTATAAACATTACATCTTTCTTTGCTACAGAGATACTCTTTGGAGTTAAGGTCTTTTTATCTATAATATAGGTATCTGGGGTTACTACACCACTTACTACCCCCTCTCCAAGTCCCCACGCTCCCTCTATTACCATCTCCTCGTAATTCTGATTTATAGGATTTACGGTAAATAACACACCAGCCTTTTCAGAGTTTACCATCTTCTGCACCACTACAGCCAGCGCCACCTTGAAGTGATCAAATCCCTTCTGCTCCCTGTAGAATATAGCCCTTGGAGTAAATAGAGATGCAAAACACCTCTGAACAGCTTTAACAACGTTTTCAGCCCCTTTAATGTTTAAGTAAGTTTCCTGCTGTCCAGCGAAACTTGCATCAGGTAGATCCTCTGCAGTGGCAGAACTTCTAACTGCAACAAATACCTCCTCCTCACCACTCTCCTCACAGAGTCTATTATAACTCTCAATAATAATTATCTCTAGATCTTTCGGCATATTGGCATCCAGTATTAATTTTCTTATCTCTTCTGATTTTCTATTTAACTCTTCAGGGTTATTTACATCTATATCCTTTAGAATCTCCCTTATTTTCTTATCAAGTTTTGTCTCCCTTATAAAGTACCTGTATGCCTCTGCAGTGACTACAAATGCAGGAGGTACTGGCAGACCTGCATTCCACATCTCTCCAAGGGAGGCTCCTTTTCCACCAGCAATATCAATATCCCTGTTGGATAACTCATCTAACCAGGTTATCAATTTCATGGTGCTCCTCCTATTTTATTATTAGTTTAAATTTATTGGTTAAAGGTTATTTATAATTTGTTGTGATTGTTCCTAGGAGCAATATCAAAGGGTATTTACTAAATATCATTTTTTATTTTTTTCGTTGTCATAATTACATTAAACACATAACATTTTAAACTCATTCAAAATAATAGATTATAATAATAAGGGTTAAAATTTAAAAAATTAAAAAAATAAAAAATACAGATAGAATTACTATAGTTCTCTTTAAAGATTTCTATTTTCCTTCCAAGTGGGAGATTGACACCTCTTTTTTAGGTTTGACTACAATTCATGATGAACCCCTTTTAGGTGTTTGTTTTTTTATTTTTTATAATATTATTGTTTATATTTTGTGAATTAAATGTGACATTATAGAAACATTTATATAAAATATAATCTCAAATTTAATTAAAATACAATGAATAATACATAGTTAAAATTTAAAAATTAAGGAAAAAAACAACCTTAGAATTATTTTCATAAAATAAAATTTATCTACGGTGGTGTAATGGGTGGAAAGATAAAGATGGAAACCAAAAATTTAAACTTATACTATGGAAATTTTCACGCCCTTAAGAATATAAACTTACCAATATACGAGAACAAGATAACAGCTCTTATAGGGCCCAGTGGATGTGGTAAAAGTTCCTTTATAAGGTGTCTCAATAGGTTGAACGATCTCGTCCCCAATGCAAGGATTGAAGGGGAGATAATCTTAGATGGAAAGAATATATACGATGAAGATGTAGATGTGGTAGATCTGAGGAAGAGGGTAGGAATGGTTTTCCAAAAGCCAAATCCTTTTCCAATGAGTATCTATGATAACGTAGCCTTTGGCCCAAGGATTCATGGTATAAAGGATAAAGATACCTTAGATGAGATCGTAGAGTGGGCTCTAAAGAAGGCGGCGTTATGGGATGAGGTTAAGGATGACTTGAAAAAATCTGCATTTGAACTATCGGGGGGACAGCAGCAGAGACTCTGTATTGCCCGTACCATAGCAGTTAAACCTGAGGTTATACTCTTCGACGAACCTACCTCTGCACTTGATCCTATCTCCACCCAGAAGATAGAGGATCTTATGATAGAGTTGAAGGAGGATTACACCGTTGTAGTCGTTACCCACAACATGCAACAGGCTAGTAGGGTATCAGATTATACTGCATTCTTTTTATTGGGAGAACTTATAGAATTCGATAAAACTGAGAAGATATTCCTCAATCCATCTAGAAAGGAGACTGAGGATTACATCAGTGGTAGATTTGGATAATGGTGATATCTATGACAAAGGAGGCGTTCTACTCCAAGTTAAAAATGGTTGAAGATGACGTCATTGAGATGGGAAATATCTGTATATCTGCCTTAGAGAAATCTACAGAGGCTTTTCTAAACTACGACAAAGAACTTGCAGAGAAGGTGGTGAAGGGGGACGATCTTATAGATATAAAGGAGATGGAGATAGAGGATAAGTGTATAAAACTTATAGCACTCTATCAACCTGTGGCAACAGATCTAAGGACTATATTAACTATTATTAAAATAATATCGAAACTGGAGAAGATAGGGGACTGTGCATCTAAGATCGCAAAGATTACCCTTAGATCCAACTTGAACATCAAGAGGGAGAACGAGATTATAACAACTATGACGGAGCGCCTTGGGGAGATGTTAAAGGATGCACTCCAAGCTTTTAAAAACAGGGATGAAAATTTAGCCAGGGATGTATATGCACGGGATAAAAAGATAGATAAACTCTACGAACAACTCTACAGGGAGATGATCAGTTATATCGTTGAGGATCCGAGAAATATTACCATGGCTACAGAGACTATATTCATGGCCAAGTACTTGGAGAGAAGTGGAGATATAATAGCATCTATTGGAGATAGGGTAGTTTATATGATTACTGGAGAGAGGATAAAGGAGGAAGAGTTTGAACAGAAGTACAAGGTAGAGAAAATAAAGTATATTAAATTGGAGAGGGAGTATTGAGGTTTTAGAAATTAACAGAGGGGTCTACTCTTTTATGTGTTAGCAATCTTGAGATTTTTACTATTTTAGTTATTGTCTTTATTAGAATCCTTGATATAACTGTTATTTATAAATATCATTTTAGAGACGATAATAATATATCGTTAAATTTAATTATTTTTATATTGATTAGTAAGAAGGGGATATGTATGATAGGATTATCTAAGTTTAAATCAAATAAAGGATATATATTCACATTTGAGGCTATTGTAGCAGTTATGGTTGTACTTCTTATCTTTTACGTTGGATACTTTGCCATTACTCATAATATCTTAACGTTTCACGAAAAGAAAAGAGATATTGAAGCCTTTGAAAAGAGTAATCTTATAGCTAATAAAATATTTAAGGATCATGAATTTCCATCAGATTCCTACGTTCCAGATTATTTAAGATTTGTTGATAGAGTAAGGGAGAGGTATTATACCTCGAGAGACACTATTCCAGGGACCTTTGATCCATTTTCTTTTAGTGATGTTTATAAATACAGTGTAAGTTATAATTTAACAATATATTCTAATGTAAATATTACTAGTGTCGCTAGCTATAGGATTTATAACCTTAACAACATATACATTAAAGAGAAAAATCTCTTAGTACCTGTAAAAACTTGGAAATATAATAATAGTAATATGATATTTGAGAATGTATCTATAGGAGAGATTCTATATCTTGATACTGAAAAACCCTCTCAATTAATGTACATCAATATTTCTGCCCAAAGACCAACAGATGTAACACTCTCTGTTAATGGAGTTCCATTTAATATGAGTATCAATACTACTCCAAAAATAAGTGAATTCGGAAAGGTCTGGGAAATATATGAACCTAATGAGATAAAAATATTAAACATATCTCACAATGCGCCTATAACTTTAAATGTTGTATACTCTGCACCTTCTACAATATATGTATTGAAGTTAAAGCCTACAAATATATCCTGTATTATACCTCTGAAAAATTAGGGGATCGTTATGATATTCGACAGTGATATACTAATTGGAGTGATTATTCTTATCGTTGGAATGGGGTATTTTACCCTCTCTATAGTGGAGCATACTAATAGTTATGTTGATGTTGTAAAGACGAATATTTTATACGATAAGGCTAGTGATCAGTTAAAATCTCTAGTATCAGATGGAACTTTGGAATCTGCCATACTCCTTATAAACAACGGTTATGGACCTATGGCAGAGGAGTTGTTAAAGAACAGGATTAATTTGGATCATTATATCCTAAGTATTGGGAACTATATTATATCAGAAGGGAACTTAAATAACATGGATACTGTTATAGTATCTACAATTGTAGTGATGAACAGGACGGAAGGATGGTACGGGGTATATGGAAACGAAAGTTACCTCAATATAACCGATGAGTACTTTTTAAGTGAGGATGAGGCATATAATCATTTATCACTTCCGAAATATTCTCAATACCCTTATAAAAGAGCCATATACTACTTTAGATCAAGTAGTCCAATTAATATCACCCTGATCTGTGGTGGTTAAATATGTATACATCCCATACTATGCTTATACTAACTCTTTTACTACTGTTGACAGCAGCACTTTTTTATAACACCATAGACCTCCAAAAAAGGCAGATAATAGAGGAGATGGGAGCTACTTCTCTTGATTTAAAATCCTCATGTGTAGAACATGTGGTGTCCTCCTCCATATCTCCTATATTTAACAAGGTGTTAAATAACGCCAGTTTAAAAGTTGCTATGAATAGAATATTTTTTGACAGTCCTGAGGAGGTTGTAGATTACTTATGGACCAATACAGAGAATCATATAAGAAATTATTTAGACAACGTAAGTGAATATTACAGTAATCAAGGCTATAATTTCACGTATTCCTTTAATATAACAAATATCACTATGGTTGATGGGTTTACATTTAGAATAAACTACACTTTTAGTTATACACTATCCTACAATGGAGTTATAAACAAAACAGAGAGTATAGAATCCTTTCAGGATGTAACTATAAAAACCATATTAGATGCATATCACTACCTAAAACCTATCTATATTATGCCGATAAATATATACAATCCCAACAGTGAAGATTTAACAGACTTTCAGGTTAAAATTATTTTAAACAA
>DQVU01000220.1 GCA_015661585.1 Methanothermococcus okinawensis
ACCTCCCCATGTTCATAAGGAGACATGGTACCTGCATCTATCTGGAGGTAGGGATCTATCTTAACCATATTAACGTTGAAATTACGTGCCTTGAGGAGCCTCCCTATTGAGGATGCAGTAATACCTTTACCTAAGGAGGAAACCACCCCACCTGTAATAAATATATACTTCATCTAGCTACCTCCAGATATTTATTAAAAATAATAATAATAAAATAAATAATAATAAAATAGAAATAAAAATATAGAATAATGAAAATAATTAAATATTTTTTAAGAGACATTAGGGTTCTCCTGGAGTATCCTCTGAAGTGTCTGTTGTAATTCATTCAACCTCTCCTGCATTTTTTTCTCCTGTTTCTCTAAGGTTTTTACCCTTAACTCCAAGGTTTCCAACCTTTCCTTTAACTCCTTTTCAACTTCCTTCTTGTTCCTCTTTACAAGGATACCTCCAGACATCTTATAAACTTCTTCTGATGGAGATTTCTCCATCTCCTCTAAAGCCTTTTTTATATCCTTTATCTGAGATTCTACCTGCTGCCTCTGTAAGATTACTATCTGTAACTGCTGTTGTAGTTGTTGAAATTGTACAAGTTGGTTCTGTACATTTGCCGGCAACTCCATAACTTCACCTTTTTATTTTTTTTATTATTTTTCTCTTATCAATTTATATATACTTTCCGCAACCTTTATCCATCTTATATAGGAGTAGAGAGATGCCTTTAATATACTGAGATCCTTGGCGTAGGTTTTCACCTTCAATGTACTTCCCTTAACCTCCATATCACTTCTGGATTTTATCTGTGTATCTAAATGTTCCAATAGAATACTTCTATATATTACCTCTGCCTCCTCCTTAGAGTCAAATTCTATCTCTAAGGAAAAGGAGAGATCCTCCATCATATCCCATTTAAGTGGGAGTTTCAACATCTAAAACCCTCAGATCCTTTACAACTATAAGAGGTCCTATTTTTTTATCTCCTTTATAAAATTGAATGTAAAAGAGAGGTTCATTACCTCTTGGATTCTCCTCAAAGCACATCCTGAAGGAGGAGTCCTCAGAGATGATGCCAAAATCCTTGAAGAAGTTGTAGAAGAGATCTTTATATACTACAGTATCCCCGTAAAATTCCATCTTTATTTTTCCCTCATCGTTTTTAACCTTTTTTCTACATACCTCCCTCTGCAGTTTCACAGATATAAAGAGGAGTATCAACTTCTTCTCATTCATATCGTAAAGTTTCAACTTCCCTGGATTTGCCTTATACTCGTCTATTTTAATTATCTTAGGATGTTTATTGAATATATCTTTTAGTGGAGTTTTACCCCTTGTTAAGGATTTCCCTGCCAATACCCTCGCTAAGTCCTTTACAAAACTTCTCGTTCGTCGGGAGGGCTTCCTAGAGGTAGTTATAACCACTCCCATCTCTATCACATTTATCTCGCAATAACCTTTTTGACAACCTTAGGCCTAACTTTTACAAGGATCTTGTTACTACAGTGGGGACATTTGGCCTTTAGATTTAACTCACTGGATGGGACAACCTTACCACAGTTCAGACATTTGTACTCTGCCATAGTTCCACCGTAAAAAAGAAAAATAAAATTAGATCTCCCTACTCTTCTTCTCTATAACCCTCCTTATAGCCTTGGTTACAATCTTACCTGCACCAGTTTCTGGGGTGTAAGCTCCTCCTGCTATTTTGGCACCACATTTCTTACATACCCATATTGAGGTACTTACCCTTCTTAACTTTTGGAATCCACAGACTGGACATTTATAACTCCTCTTCTGTTTTATCTCTACGTCTCTTACTCTTACTCTGATTTTTCTACCGTATCTTGGTCCAAATCTTCCTGCTGGCCCTACCTTCTTTGTATGACTGAACTTTGCCATATCTCTCACCTTCTACCTTTTACAACTTTCTTAAAAGTTTAGTTTGGACGTTACCCTTTGTAAGTTTGTTTAAATGGGAGTAGAACTCTCCCTCTATCCCACTGGGTATCTCTATTATAAATATAAGGGAGCCGTCCCCCTGCCATTCCTCCTCCTTTACAGTTCCATACTCACGGAGAGAATAGTATACCGAAGAGGCATATTCAGGAGGGACCTTAACTGCTATTTCCCTCCTCTCAAACTTTATAGGTATTACCTTCTTAAGTTCTTTCATAATATGGGGGACTTGCTCTTCTGCAGACTTGTAGATGTCTATATTTACCCTCGCCTCCTCTAAGGCTTTCTCAATCCTCTTTGGAGGATGAGGGGTGCCAGTTTGCGGATTTATAGTGTTTCTAGCAATTATAGAAATTATCTGTTTCTTCTTTTTCTCCTTCATCTCCCTTCTCTGTTGTGCGGTAAGTTGGACAGTACCCTTAGTTATTATCTTCTTGGCAATTTCATATATATCTGTAGTTCCAAAAACTTTTTTTAGAAGTTCCTCTGAGACTTTCTCCCCCTTATTGGCGTCCCTGTAAACAGCCTCAGAGGCAAGTGTCTCAGACATATCTACAGGCTGACCTTCCTTTAATTTAGCTGCCAAGTAGGGATCTACCAGTATTTCAAACCTCTCTCCGTGGGACTGAAACCGTGCAATTACCGCCTTCTCCAACGATACCATACTATCCCCTTTTAATTTATATACCTTTCGATTAACAGTGTCAACAGTAAGAATGAGAAATATATATGATATTTAAAAACTCCCTATTCCTCCTTACCGTTCTCCTCTTCTTTATCCTCCTTACTACTCTTCTCCTTCTCCTCTTCTTCTTCAGCCTTAATAAGTTCTTTAGCCTTCTTTACAAGTTCTTCAATCTTTTCATAGTCTATCTTCTCCATAATCTTAGTATCTGTCCTAATTATTGCCATATCCACATTCTTTGGATTCAACTCCTCCTTGGAGACCTTATAGAGCGTATATATAGCCAACTCCATAGCCTCATCTAAGGACATATCTTCTCTATATTTTTCCTCCAAGATATCCATTGCTAAGGATCTACCTGCACCTATTGCCGAGGCCTTGTACTCTATCAACGCCCCACTGGGATCTGTTTCAAACAACCTGGAACTATGTCTATCTATACCTGCAATTAGTAGAGATACTCCGAAAGGCCTAACACCTCCATGCTGTGTATAGGCCTGCTTGATATCACTAATCCTCTTTGCAAGGGCTTCAACTGTTATAGGTTCATCGTAGGTTAGCCTGTTTATCTGGGCCTCTAATCTAGCCCTGTCTATCAGTACTCTGGCATCTGCCACAAGTCCAGAAGTTGCGGCCATTATATGATCGTCAATCTGGAATATCTTCTCTACAGAACATACCTCTATTAACTTACTTGTAACTCTCCTATCCACTGCCAATATCACTCCTTCTTTACACCTGATACCAATAGCTGTGGTACCCCGTCTAACAGCCTCTCTCGCATACTCTACCTGATACAACCTACCCTCTGGACTGAATACCGTTATTGCTCTATCGTATCCTGCTGCTGGAACTAGTTGCATCCTTTCCCTCCAGATGATCTGTATTAATTTAAAAATATAACGATTAGTTACTTATTTTTATTCTTTTCCATGATGAATATATTACCCTCAATTAGCATTTTAATCTCCTCTTCACTTAGTCTTTCTTCCTTAACACTATCACCAATTATGGCACTGTGACCTAAGGGATCCTCTATAATGAGGGTGATATTTTCTTTTCCCTTCTTAACATCTTCAATTCTTTTCAGAATTTCCTCCCCTTTTCTCTTTTCTTCACCATCTACCCATTTTAAAAGCATCTTCAAAGAATCCTCAAGACGATTTAAAACCCCCTCTACATTAGATATATAACCCTCAGATGCCGGCCCAGGTCTAACCTCGAACCCCCATTCAGGTATCTTTATATAGCCAGTGGAACTTCTAACAACCCTCTTATTCAGATCCTCCTCACCAGATACTCTCAGGATGTATCTTTTAGGTTCTTTAACTTCAAGAGGAATAATATCACTTTTTCTATACTTACATCTATCACATATCATAGTTGTCTCCATTACCTTACCAAAGTAAGGAATATCTAACTGGTTACTAAATATCTTAAAGGTATTTTTCCCTCCACATATGGGACAATCTATGATATTAACTGGTTTGATATTTTCCATTTCTATCACACTTCTTAGAAACTATAAAAGATACTCACGTTAAATAATAATATAATTTACTATTTTTTGACAGTTGAGTTATCAGAGAATAACGACTCTCTTTTTCACATGGTTTTGAAGATCTCCTATTTCTATTTATGTATCAGAGGGCTAATTTTGATTATTTTATATTATAATACAAATATTAATTAAATTAATTAAAATAATTATTATTATAATTATAATGATAACTGTTACTGCTAACAGTTGTACAAAACCTAATTTAATAGGAAGAGTTATTTAAAATTACTGATGACTATAACTGTACCTTTAACATCAAAAATTATATATATACCTTTCTTATAGGATAATATTATTCCCATGCGATATTTTTTTAAGGGGAAAAGATGTATAAAAAACTAGATGTGATAGAGCGTGCCATCCTTCTAAATCCTAAATATATAAGAATATTCCGTAATAAGTTGAAAATAACCCAGTCTAAGTTAGCAAAGGAGAGTGGAGTTAGCCAACCTCACTTGAGTATGTTAGAAAAGGGAAAGAGGAAGGCTACTAAATCTCATGCCGCTGCAATAACCTTGGGACTTCTAAAATGTAGCGATATCTGGGATAAAAAGGATCCTATAGATTATCTATTAGATGTCCTTTCCTTGACAAAGTTGGAATCTACAGTTGTGAAGTTTGTAAAGGAGATAACAGAGGGAGATAGTATATATAAGAGATACATCGAGGGTTATCCTGTTTATATTGTAGATAGAGATTCCTTTACAGATTATCTGAAGAGAAACATTAATGTAATATCTATAAAAGATGTGAAGTTTTTCAGGGGCAGGATGGTGGTAGAAGGACTATATTCTGACAACCAGGAGGTAATTATATCCTTAGACTGCTCAGATATAAGGAGGTTGGAGGGTAAGATATCTAAAACCATCGGAAAAAAGGTAATAATTCAGATATTCCCAAAGGATGAGATGCCACCTATATACTCTCTTAAAAAGGATGGGATGGTTATAAACTGTTGGTAGGTGATGAAGTTGATATTTTATTATATTCTCTCTCTTGCGATATCCTTAGTTGTTGGATTTATTATAAGACTACCTTTAAAGATAGATACTAACTCCTTCAAGGGAAATCTATTTTTCCCTACTGTATTTGTTACCTTGGGGTTGATGGCTATTGTTGATATTTTATTTAATTTAAACCTAGTTTTTAGTATCATAGTCGGAATATTATCTCCTCTCTTTTCTAAGTACGTTGATGTTATATTTCCAGGTGTAAGTTATGGAGGTTAGTTGGGTTGAGTTGTTAAAACTGTTGATAGGTACTGTAGTATGTTGGATAAACTTCGTACTGGTGGATACCTACTTTGGACTACCTAAGAAGCCTGGGGTATTGGGGGCAGAGGTAATTGGAAAAACCTTGGAGAAGTTGGGGGGAAATATAAACGGAGGGTACTTTATGGGGAATATCGTATGTTCCCCAGATGCCTCTGCAGGTACCTTGATGGCAAGTATATTCTACTATCTCATAGGATTTAAGGGAGGTCTTGTTGCGACACTTCTAATATTCATAGGTAATAGGTTGTGCAACGATCCTGGCTATGCGGGTACCTTTGGGGCCTTGAGTGCAACGGTAATTATACATCTACTTAGTGGTTTTATCGAGCCTAAGTACTTTATTGGGGGAATGGTGGTTGCAATATTTACGATCCAGGGGCTCTACCATGTTGGAGCCTCTAAGGTTTTAGGATATATAGGAAAGAAATTAGGGATGATATAGATGGATATCGTAATGTTGTTGATAGGTGTTATATCATTTGTAGTTGGATTTAGGATATTCTTAACGAAGAATAAAGTGCAAAGACTACTCTATATATGTTGTTTAAATTTCGCCATTGCTGCACTTATTGCACTTTATATTAAAAGTCCAATGGGTGGGGTTGTGGCAGCAGCTTATTTCGTAGGATCTACCCTATCCAGTAATGCCATAGCCCATACTCTTGGGAAGATCCAGAAACTTGAAGGTAAAGAATGACGGTGGTAATGTGGAATTACTTCCCTTAGTGTCCATCTTCTGTATTGTTATGGGATGTATCGGTGTTATCCTAAATACAGATTACTTAGATAAGATAATCATGTTGGAGTTTTTAACAGGGGGTTTAATCGGTCTTATAGTATCCTTTTATTACTTGGATGTGGCAATCCTAACTTCTATAATGGAGCCTGTAAGTACTATTATACTCCTCCTGGGATCTCTTAAGTACATCTACATTAAGAGATCCAAGAGGAGATACAGTTCAAAACTGCCAATACTTGTAAAGTAGGGATAGGATGGATGTAGTGGTATCAACCCTTTATCTAGGATACTTTCTACTTATATTTGGAACCCTCGGTGTTGTAGTAGGCCCAAAAACTGAAGATCCTCTTGTTAGATTTTTAAATGTGGAGATACCTACAATGGGTGTAATGTTGATATTTTTAGCGTATAATCTAACGTTGGCACTTATGACTTACATTACCATAAACGCCCTAATCGCCTTAGTGTTTATAAGGACTATAATTAGAAAGGAGGAGTTGGAGGCATAGTTATGGATATCGGGAGGTTGTGGAATTATATCTCACGT
>DQVU01000087.1 GCA_015661585.1 Methanothermococcus okinawensis
TTCACAGTCCAGTATCTGGAAGTCGTTTTCAATTAACAACTTGTTTATACTCCTCTGCAACTTCTCCATCTGAGGATATATAACATCATCTACTATATTACTATCTCTCTCTATTTTTAATGTAAGCAAGGCTCCCCTATCCCTATTGTTTAATCTTTCTGTCAGTTTTCTGTGATAGTTGTAGAAAAATTCCTTAGAGGGATTCTCCAGGAACTGTCGGGAGTAGAATATAAACCTACAGAAGTTCTCCTTACTGAGAGCAGCTGCCACGTTTCTCTTAAGATCTACAGGATCGTATACTACAAGGGGATGATCGAAATCTGAAAATCTATAATCTCTATCTATACCGTAGATCTGGAAAATTTCATCTAATACTATCTTCTCTCCAACCTTCCACCTCTGGACGTTCTTCAAGGTGTTAATAAAACCACCGTAATGTATAATCAACAACTCACATAAGTAACCAGAGAAACCTTTAGTTTTTAAATCTGAGCCGTATATCCCAACTCCCTTTAAGAACTTCTTCAACAGTCTTATCTCGTTGTTTAGATGTTTTGATTTAAGGACATCCTTTACAAATTGGTTGTGAAGGGGAGTCCTATCTACAGCGGAGATTATTCCCTCGTTCCAACCTATCTTATAACATGGGACTATATCTATATCGTATTTTCCAATCCTCCCTGAGACGTAAGGATGTTCAGCGTACTCTACCCAAGAAGTGCCTCCCAAGTTTTCTATGACCCTCCTACCTATATTTAAGATAGTCTCCTTCAACACCTCCCTATCTACATCCCTTTTAAACCTTATAAAAATATCGATGTCGTAGTCATCCCTTAGGTGGGTATCCCTGGCTGTAGATCCTACTTGTACTATATCCTCAACTATATCATTTAACCCCTCTGTCTGAATAATACTGTAGAGTCCATCTATAATTGTTTTAGAGAGTTTATCCAACTCCTCCTTCTCCTTCTCCCCTGGGGTTATATCCTCCAGTACATCCTTTAGTATTT
Source organism: Methanothermococcus okinawensis (assembly GCA_015661585.1). GTDB lineage: Archaea > AGJL01 > Methanococci > Methanococcales > Methanococcaceae > Methanofervidicoccus > Methanofervidicoccus okinawensis_D. The sequence goes on from DQVU01000087.1 coordinate 1,011, forward strand.
TATTAATGTCCTCCATATTTTCCCTAAGATGATTTATTTCTCCTACTATTTCCTCCTTGTTTCTTTAATCTCCTCTATTAACTGTCTATATTTCTCTATATCGTTAAAATTCTTAGATCTTGTATTTAAATATCTAAAAGCATTCTCCAGTAATTTTATAGATAACGATTTAGGAATCATGTCGTCGTTATCGGCAATATAACTGGCAATACATGCAGAAAGTAAAAAGATTGCAGCACTCTGTTCAGTTTTCAACCTGTGAATATGGTGGGGTTTAACATCTAACTTTTTGTAGAGTTCTAGATAGGGACAACTATAGTTCTCAGATACCAACTCCCTATACACATGGACGAAAAACTGATGGAGTTCCATAAGTTGTTCTTTGTTCATCCTATCCCACACATCTATTGTAAAATTTTAGAATGGAATATATAAGTTACTCTTTAAGAATCTCCCTGTTTTTCTTATTCGCTCTAAAAACCCCACTATGCCATAATTATGATTTCCCCTGGTAACATCCTCACCATGTAGGTTTAATAAAGTATTTAAAGATTATCCTACAGGATTAAGGTTTTAGTAAGTTATAAATATTGTATAATATTTTACTTTTTATTCTCTTAAATAATTACTGTAGGGATCAGTTATGAAAACCATCAGGGAGATCAATGAGAGGATAAAAAAAGGGGATGCAGTAGTATTAACAGCTGAAGAGATGATAGAAGTTGTAGAGGAGATGGGACCTGAAGGTGCAGCGAAGGAGGTAGATGTCGTCACAACTGGTACCTTTGGAGCCATGTGTTCTAGTGGAGTATTTCTAAACTTTGGTCATGCAGATCCTCCAATAAAGATGATGAAAACCTATCTAAATGGGGTGGAGGCCTACTCTGGACTGGCAGCAGTTGATGCCTACCTAGGTGCTGCACAGCCAAACTCCGACGACGATATAGATATCAACTACGGTGGAGCCCATGTTATAGAGGATCTTGTAGCGGGGAAGGAGGTAAGGCTCGTTGCAGAGGGTTATACAACTGACTGCTACCCAAGGAAGAAGGTATCAACAACTATAACGTTGGATGATGTAAATCAGGCTATACTGGTAAATCCAAGGAACTGTTATCAAACCTACGCCGCAGCTACAAATAGTAGGGAGGAGAAGATATACACCTATATGGGTACCTTACTTCCAGAGTACTCCAATATAAACTACTCAGGGGCTGGACAGTTGAATCCACTCCAAAACGACTACAACAGGGAGAGGAAAACTTTCAACACCATCGGAATAGGTACTAAGATATTCCTAGGTGGAGGTATTGGATATGTAATAGGGGAGGGGACACAACACGATCCAGATAAGGCCTTTGGAACTTTAATGGTTAAGGGGGATTTAAAGACGATGAGTCCTAAATTTTTAAGAGCTGCTACTATACCTAATTACGGATGTACCTTATATATAGGGATAGGTATTCCTATCCCCGTGTTAAATGAAGAGGTTGCAAAAGCCTGTGCTGTAAGGGATGAGGATATCGAGGTACCTATCTTAGATTACGGGGTGCCTAGAAGGGATAGGCCCGTGGTGGCAAGGACAAATTACAAAGAACTTAGAAAGGGAGAGGTTACCATCGAGATATACGATAGTGATTTGGGGAGAGTGGTAGAGAAAACTGTTAAGACAGCCTCTGTTTCAAGTTATAAAAAATCTAGGGAGGTTGCAGAGGAACTTAAAAAATGGATACTAAATGGAGAATTTACACTCTCGGAGCCAGTTGCTCCCTTAGGAAGAGGTTCATGTAAACCTATGAAGGCAGAGGCTAAGTTGGTAAGGGATATCCTCAGTAGGCCTCCAATTGTGGCAAAACAGAATATATCTATAGAGGAGGCTGCTAGGATACTAACTGAAAAGAATATAAACCACCTGCCTATCGTAGATGAAGAGGGAAGGTTGATAGGGATAGTAACATCCTGGGACATTGCAAGGGCTGTAGCTCAAAATATAAACTCCATATCTGAAATAATGACGAGACATGTTATCAGTTCTACACTCGATGAACCAATAGATGTTGTAGCGAGGAAGATGAGTAGATACGACATATCTGGGGTACCAGTGATAGATAAGAGTGGAAAAGTTGTTGGAATTGTAACTGCAGAGGATCTCTCGAAGTTGTTAGGATATAGGAAATTCTAACATGGTGAAAATTATGAAGAAGAGGATATACTACTGGGTATATGAGAAGTACATAGATAAACCGGTGATATCGAAGGTAATCTTGGAAACAAAGGTTATGATAAATATCTTAATGGCTAAGATGAGACCTCAGGAGAGTTTTCTAATATTGGAGTTAAGTGGAAGTGAGAAACAGATTGAAGAGGCTCTGGATCTCTTGGAGAAGTACGGTGAGTATGAGGATATTCCAAAGATAATAGAGAAGAATAGGGAGAGATGTATCGACTGTGGGGCATGTGTGGTACACTGTCCAGTTAAGGCAATATATCAAGATGAGGATTACAGTATAGTGTTTAAGGAGGAGGAGTGTATTGGATGTAAAAACTGTGCTAAGATCTGTCCCTTGAAGGCTATTAAGGTATTTGATATTTAAACTAAAATATTAATAATAATTATATTCTTAAAAAATAATTACAAAATAAATAACAGAAAAATAAGAAAAGGATAAACAGATAAATATTTTCCTTAAATACTCATGAACACTGAAGGAGAGGTATGAATTCTGCTAAGATCGACATTATGAATTCCTAATGGTGTTATATATTTCAGTACTCAGAAAACATTCCAAGAGATAATATAGGTAAAGTTAAGTTTTCCCTCCTTTTATTATTTTATTTTTTGATTTATAACTATTTACTTTGATGGGAACTAAGATATAAAATACTTAAATTAAAAAGGTGATGGAAGTGTGATACTAGATCTAGTTGAATCTGTTAAACAAATGAGGGATAGGGATTGGAAAATTCTTAGGATAATAGAGATATCTATGAGATACCATGAATGGGTACCTGTCGATGAGATAATTAAAAAATCTAAGTTAGACAGTGATGAGGTACTATACAGGTTGAAGGTACTTGATAGACATAAATTTGTGAATAGGAGTACCTACGGCTACAGGTTGTCCCATAAGGGATACGACGGGCTGGCGCTGAATACATTTATAAAGAGGGGTCTTATAAAGGCTATAGGTAATAAGTTAGGTGTGGGAAAGGAAGGGGATGTATTTACAGTACTCCTGACTAACAACAGGGAGGCTGTTTTGAAGTTTCACAAGTTGGGGAGGACATGCTTCACAAGGGGGAAGAGGTACAGGTTATACCTGGCAGATAAGAGACATATAAGTTGGCTCTACGCCTCGAGATTGACTGCAGAGAGGGAGTTCCAGGTGTTAAACGATCTCTATCCAGTTGTAAA
>DQVU01000024.1 GCA_015661585.1 Methanothermococcus okinawensis
CTATTAAACATTGAAAAAGAACTGAATAAAATCATTTCATAATTATAGAGTTTCCTAATAATAGTTATCCTTTTTAAATGGTTTCACTACTTTTTAATCCCAATAGAGATAATCAATAAAAATAAACCATATAATCATATCCATATCTCAGGATTTTTCCTGAATACTGGGATAGGATGAGAAAATTCTCTCAATGTATGAGTATCATCCCACAGTTGTAGTTAGGAGATATTCGGATAATTCCTCAATGTTCAGAAGTAGAGAGATGTTTCTCCTTGGAATATTCCTAAGCACTGGCAGGTGTAGACTTCTCTCAAGGATTGGAACTGGTAACAATCATGATAAACACTGTTAATACTCTTCTGCTAACTCCTCATCTACCGGGTTAAGTTCCTCCCCTGTAATATACTTATATAACTCCTTATAGTTACATTCTATTCCTTTCTTTTTAAAGAAACTGCAGATATTTTTAACATCCCTTATAAGCAGAGGTTTAGATAGAGGATGTCTAACAACAACCCCCTGAGAAAAGTCTATATAGTATGGTTCTCCTTCTTTAACAAGTATATTGTACTCGGAAAGATCCCCATGAACCAACTCGGCATCGTTATACAGAATTTTCATATCCTTCCTTATCCTACGATACATCTTCTCGTAATCTACATCTGGGGCGTCCTTCAACCTTGGAGAGGGAATTCCGTTATCGTCACATATTAACTCCATAAGGAGCACATTCTCCCTTCTAAGTATAGCCTCTGGGCTATTTACGTAGTTATTTGCCCTTTTCAGATTTCTAAACTCCTTCTCAACCCATGTGTGTATGATCTTTCTCGTAGAACTCCTACTTAGATGGAACCTTGGATCCCCCTGGATGTACTTCCACATGGTTTTAAAATCACAGGTTGCAACACGGTACACCTTTACAGCCAAGTATCTATCTCCCTTAACTGCAGAAAAAACTGCAGATTCCTTTCCAGAGTTTATAATACCTATATATTCATCTACATGTTTCCCACAGAGTAAACTGTAAAGCGTCAAAAGAGTTCTACGATCGAATACCCCATCTTCCGTTTTTAAATCTTCTAAAAATTTCCTCTCCCTCTCTATTATCCTCTTCTGATACTCTCTATCTAAGTATTTTTCCTCTTCCAGGTTGTTGTCAAAGGAATTTTTCCTCCTCCCTATACTATCCCCCCGTTAGTAGAGATCCTTTAGATATCCTTTTTTTTCTAACCAACTAACTTGGCTCTTGGTGTATCTCCATATTATATCACATTTTTTATCAGACTGTACTTCCCAGGGGGATACTATAACAACATCTCCCTCCTTTATCCATATTTTTCTTTTCAATTTTCCAGGGATCCTACCCATCCTAACCTTTCCATCTACGCATCTTACCCTTACCCTACTGGCTCCAAGCATCTGTTCTATCACTCCTAGTATTTCGTTCTGATCCTTTCTTGGTATCCTAACCCTAACTACTTCTTCCTGGTTCTCCAACGTCTCACCTCTTTATATATTTTTATTTTTACACTTTTTATTTATAAAATTTTTAATATAGGTATTTCTATTTATTCATTGTTATTTTTTATTTTACCATTTTTAATATAGTCGTAGATAATCCATAATATTATTAAAGGTAGAATTAACCATATATATTTTTTCAGGTAGATGGAGATGTATCCCAGATAGGGAATTATCAAAGGTTTTCCATCAATTGTTATCACCCTCCGTTTTATCTGATCTAAGGATACAAGTTCTGGATCGTATGTAGGGTTGTTATCTCCCTTTGTAATTATATAACAACTATCGTCAATATTTACCTTTCCTATTACTCTATGGATCACAGGCTTAGTTTTACCTCCACTGTATACCCTTAAGGTTTTGTTATTTATCTGAAGGATATAGACTATACTGTTACCATCAACAGGCCAGTGGGCATCGTACACTACAATATCTCCAACTTTTACATCTTTAGGGTTAAACTCCCAATATACGTTCTCCACAACTACTAAATCTCCTCTCTTCATGACAGGATACATACTGTTAGATACCACCACGTTAATATGACTCCAAACAATGAAAAGAACTACTAAGAATAATATCCATTCAATGATATTTTTTTTAAATTTTAGCCGTTTTAAAACTTTCTTTTTTTCTAAAGATTTTTTGGAAATATTACCACCATATTTTAATTTTTAACAATTTTAATTATACTTAAAAAATTTTAATAAAAAATTTATTAATTATTAAAAAAATATTTATTATAAAACCCCTAGTTTCCATTAAAAATCTTATTAAAAGAATTGATATTAAACTAATTAAAAATGATTTAAGTAAAAAATAGTAAAAAGTCAATAGATAAAAAAGAAAAACTTCTAAGAAGAAAAGTTAATAAAAATTCTACTCTATATCTTCAGTATATTAGTATTCAGGAACCATCTCAAGAGATATATAAGCTATTTATTTTTAATTACTATTTTTAATAGGAACTAAAATTATCATTAATAAAAATAAAACTATAAATAAAAAGATGTGTATATTAAAGAATAAAAATTAGGATATGCATCTCATCCTTTTTAGGAAAACTCTTAGCAGCAGAGGAAGAGGGTACTTCGTAGTAAATACCTTATATATAATTTTTAAAGATTGTTAAACCTCACCATAATAATTACTTACGGTGATAATATTGTCTAATAAAGACAACCTTAGAGATATAAAACTTACAAAGATGGTAAAACTCCACGGTTGAGCATGTAAACTTCCCAACGCCCAGTTAGAGTACCTCATAAAGGGAATTGTCTCAGAGGAAGATTTAAGGGATATCTATGTAGGACTGGGAGATGATGGGGCAGTGGTTTTAAGGGGTGATATGGCTATAGTAAAGACAGTGGATGTCTTTACACCGATAGTGGATGATCCCTATATCCAGGGGAAGATTGCAGCCTGTAACTCCACAAGTGATATCTACGCCATGGGAGTGTTAGATATAACTGGAGTACTGGTAATCATTGGCATACCAGAGAGCCTCCCATTGGAGGTTCCAAGGGAGATGTTAAGAGGATTCCAGGATTTCTGTAGAGGTGAAGGTACCACTGTAATAGGAGGACATACCATCCTCAACCCATGCCCTCTTATAGGAGGTGCAGTGATAGGAGTAGGTAAAAAGGAGGACATACTTACAAAGGGGGGAGCCAGGGAAGGGGACAAGATAATACTTACAAAACCCTTAGGTACCCAGACTGCAATGGCACTCTTAAGGGTAGAGTCAGAGTATATTTCATTACTAGATATAGAGGATAGAGAGAGGGAGAGAATAGTAAATAAAGCTATAGAGTTGATGACACTTTCCAACAGAAAGGGATTATTAGCCCTCAGGGAACTGGAAAGAGAAGTAGGAAAGAGGATAGGCCATGCAATGACTGACATTACAGGCTTCGGTGTATTGGGCCATGGTAACGAGATGGCAAAACAGAGTAACGTTGAGATCGAGATACATACACTACCTGTAATAAAGGGTACTGAGCGCCTAGCTCCTCTATTTGGACATCCATTACTGGAGGGGTATGGAGCAGAGACTGCAGGGGGGTTGTTTATATCTATAGATAGGGAGTACAGTGAAGATCTCATAGAGAAACTTCAGAGGTATGGATGTTATGGGTTTGAAGTTGGAGAGGTTAAAAGAAAGGGCGTTGGGAAGGTATATCTAAGTAAAGATGTGGAGATAGTAGGTGTAGATTAGGACATCCCGAACCTGTAAAGGAGGGATGTCCAAAAGATATTAGGTGAAAATGTGAGAATACTTGTCACAGGTGGTGCTGGATTTATAGGGAG
>DQVU01000208.1 GCA_015661585.1 Methanothermococcus okinawensis
AAACTTCTCTATAAAGGTAAGATAATAAGGAGGTTCAGAGGGAGGAAGATAGATAGGGAGGTGCATGGTACAGGTTGTGTATTTGCCTCTGCAGTAGCATCCTTTATTGCAAAGGGGTATAATATTATGGATGCCATCGAAGAGGGAAAGAGGGTGGTGTTGGCATCTGTAATATATGCAACTAAGACGAAGTACGGATATAACTCCAATCCTGTATATATAAACAGGGAGAGAGTACTAAAGAGTTTATACTACGCCCTCCATCTACTGAGGGAAATAGATCTCCAACATCTCATTCCAGAGGATGGTTTTTACTTTGGAGAATGCCTCATCCTTCCAAGGAGTATTGAGGATGTTGCCAGTTTAAGGATTACAGGGAAAGGTACAGTTGAATATGTAAAGTTTGGAGTTCCCAATATTATATCTAAGATGATAATTACTATCAACTATTACGATCCCAAAGTTAGAAGTGCAATGACAATAAGATACTCTTCAGATATTTTGGAGGTTTTAAGAAAGTGTGGATTTACTCTCTTCTCTGATGATATGGAAATCAGAGGAATTGAGGAGAGTGTAAAGGTTGCATGTGAGAGGTTTGATAGGGTACCTGATGTTATCTACTTTAGGGATAAAATTGTTGTATTTGGAGAGAATGGAACAGATGTTGTAAAAAAGGTAGAAAGGGTTTGTGAAGTTTTAAAATAAAAAAATATCTTGTTATTATCTTCTTGGAATTTCTCTGGGCACTGGGAGGGGAGGTTAGAGTCCTGTCTGGAGAGAGTGGCGTATTATGGTTGTTGTTAATCTTAAGAGTGTTCAAATGGATAATAAACAAAAAATAATAAAAAAATAAAAATGAAAAATAAAAGATATAAAATTACCATAGATTTCATCACAGTAGTGATTAAAAGGATAATAATTGTTATAAATGAAAATAATCACTTTTTATTATTCTTACTTCAATTTCTTCACAATATCCACAACCTCTCTGATATTCTCTATCCTTATATCTGCAGTATCTAAGGCCTTTTTTGAAACTTTACCTCCCTGTAAGTTGATAACTGATAGGTCACTTTCAAGCATCGCAGGTACATCGTTAGTCCCATCTCCTACCATAACTACCTTATATCCTTCTCCCTTTAACTTTAACACTAAATCCCTCTTAAGGTGTTGATGAGCCTCTGGGAGGATATGATTCTCCTCAATCCCTATCAACCTACTCAACTTCTCAATGGCGTACTTGCTATCTCCAGAGGCTATGTATATCTCAATACCCATGTCCTTTAATTCCTTTATGGTTTCCTGTACTCCATCAAATAGACAGCCTCCAGTGGCAATGGTGTATTCCACTTTCCCCTCTATGGTATCACAGATTAGGGCATATCCAGGATCTGTCTCGATGTTGAATCTGTTAAGTATATATGCAGGATCCTGTAGTTCCTTTACTTTGGTTTTACTATCTTTTAAAATGTTTCCCTTGAAGATAGGAGGATGGCAGTAGGTGATCTTCCACTTTATCCTCTCAAGTAGGTTTTTCATTGGCATATTTGGGTCTAAATTTAACAGATCGATCTTTTCTCCTATAACGATTAGAGCTCTACCTCTTTTCTTATCTACGATATCCACAGTTTGGTGATTACATAGGAACTTCTGGGATTCTATCTCTTTGATAATCCTCTTAACATCTACCAAGGTACCAGAGCAGTCGAAAACTACGGCAATTTTCATAAGATCCCGTTATCTCATTTTTAAACTTTCTACAAAGGATCTTATTAGATCCTCCCTTTTCTCACCATCCCTCTCAACACCACTTGATACATCTACTCCAAAGGGTTGCACGTAATCAACAATCTCCTTAACATTCTCAGGGTTCAACCCCCCCGCAAGCACTATATCAAATTTTCTACAGACTATCCTACTAACCCTGTGATCGTGGGTAACACCACACCCTTTACCTGTGTCTAAGAGGATCCTATCCACTATACCTTTATACTTAACTATCCTCTTTATAAGATTCTCTGCATCCCTCTCAGGGAAAGAACTCCTCTTAGGTACTTTGAAAGCCTTCATTATAAATACACTGTGTTCTTCCTTCAACCTCTCTATGGTGTCAATATCCATATTTGAATGAATTTGGATATATTCAGTTCCAGTTTTTTCTATTATCTCTGACCAAGATTTAAAGTCCTCCAATGTAGAGACTGTAAATACTGGGATACTGGAAGCCTCTATCAACTCCTTAGCCCTATCTAAACTTACTCTCCTTTTAGACTCTGACTCCACCACCACCCCTGTGGCATCTGCATATTTTTCCACAACCTTTAACTCCCTCTGGGTTTTAATACCACATATTTTAATAAACATTTAATATCACTCTACCAATATCTTAACCACATCTCCATTTTTTAGGGATAGATAGTTTCTAAGATTCAGGGGCGATATTATCTCTACTATATTCTTGGGATGGTGAGATTTCTCTGGGAATATTAAGGCACCGTATATACCGAATTCATCCTTAGATACCTTTGCAGGGAGGAGTTTTACCCCGTAGTATCTCTCACCTTTGTATTCAAAACCCTCTATCTCTAAACACTTAGACATGTCCAATGGTATATATTCACTCAATTTAATATTTAACGTTCCCTCGTAGGGGTAGTATCCCAATACACTTTTAAATTTCTTCCTATATGGTTTTAAAGACATGTAATATCTGCCTTCTCCCTTCCCAGAGGTCACCCTCCCGTATAGAACTGGCATAATCATCACCAATCTTATATCTGTGTGAAAATTTAAGTGTATTATTATATTTTTAAATTATTTAAAATTATTATTATTAATATAGGTAAAATATAAAATAAAAAGAGAATAAAATTACAATTCTTTTACAGCAGGAATTATCTCCTTACCTATCAATTTAATACTCTTCTCCTTGTTAGGTCCAATTGGAGAACCTGCAACAACCTGGGTAACTCCCATCTTTGCTAAACCTTTTATCTT
>DQVU01000080.1 GCA_015661585.1 Methanothermococcus okinawensis
AGTACCTTGGATGTGGAGAGGTACGCCCATAAATTTACCTTCCCACCACCAGGAAAAACCTGTGGATTTGCACATGACAGTATAGTTAAAAAGTACGGAGAGGAGACACCTATTATAACTGTAGCCTACGGCCCAGATTTCATAGTAGTTAGGGCTACAGATGCAGTAAGTGAGAGGTTCAACTTCAACCTAAACCTTATCGTAGAGCAACTTATAAGAGAGATACCTGAAGCCTCCATAGATGGAGGAGGGCATGAGTGTGCTGGAAGTGTCAAGTTCGTAGAGGGTTTGAGGGACAGGGTGCTCTCCAGGTTTGTGGATATCTTGAAGAAGATGTAAATTACAACATGTTCATAACAAAAAAATAATTATTGTAAAGTAGATTTTATGAATCTCTATTTTTTATTATTAAACAAATAATTATTATTAAAAATAATTACTATAAATCTTAGAAAAGAGACAACTACTTTTCTCTCCTCTTTGCATACTCACATGGCACATCCCTTAATGGACAATCTCTACACTTAGGTTGGTTCTCATCACAATAATCTCTTCCCACTGTCCATAATACTTCATCTATTTTCCCGGGAAAATCTGGGAATGTTAGTTTAGCGAAATTTTGGATATCTGGCCAATAATTCAAGAATTTCTTTTCAGTAGGAATTTTCTTAAATTCGCCCATCATTCTACCATACACCTTAACAACATGAACATCCACAGGAACATCACATAGATTCTTTCTTTCAACCTCAAAGTTTATTCCCTGCTTCTTTAATCTCTTCTTTAATCCTCTATACCACACTCCTTCGGCTTTTACAAAATCCTTTGTTATCATCGAAGCCTTTTTAGGCCCAATACCTGGTAATACTCTAAGGATAAAGTAAATTTCTGGTGCTATATATCTTCCCTTTTTGAACATGTTATCGGGATTATTTCCGTACTTATCAATTATAATTTTACAGGTTTTAATTATATAGGACGAGATTCTCTCTAGGTATTCTTTACGATCCTCCTCTGTCATGGATGATGGCCACTTATCTTCCATATAATGCTGGAGCATGTCCTTTACTTTATCTTTTCCCATCTGATAGATGACTTCTGCAGAGAGTTCTTTTTTATTAAGTTGTGTATTTAACCAGTATGGGAATCTCCAGGCGTCTTCAGCGGTGATTTGCTGATTACAAATAGTAGCGATAATCGGTGCTAAAGAGTTTTGCTCTAAGAACTTCTTCTCTTCAGGATCTATATTAAAATCCTGAGTTGGAGAGTATTTTTCTACAATGTTTCTAAAATTTTCAGCTCGCTTTTTAATCTCTTCAAATCCTAAATATTTAATACCCATAATATTTCCTCCTAATTTTTTATAAAGTAAATATAATAGTGCCTTATAACGTTGATAGTGTAAATTATTATCTCCCACAAAGATAAGGGGATAAAGGATTATAAAGATGCTAAAAAAGATAGAGGATTAAATGGGTATAGGATGTGAATATCCTACTGTAACTGGAAGATTATTGCGTACATTTTCGAAGTGTGTCTGGGATTATCCTACATCCTATTTCCTACCAATATAAAAAATATAGTAATGAATAAAACTTTTTAAATTAACAACACCCTCGAGGATCTCCAATAAAAATAATAAGAATAATTAAAATAAAAAATTCTTAAAACACCTAAAAT
>DQVU01000164.1 GCA_015661585.1 Methanothermococcus okinawensis
CGGGGGCAAGGTCAATGACTTACTCTCCAATGAACCCGGAGGAGAGTTGAGGCTGATGAGTCCCAAGTCCGTCGTGAGGGTGGATTTGAACGGGAGGACTTTCACTCACATTCCACCCTAAAAACTCACGACGGACAGACCCCTGTAATATAGAGTAGCGTCTGCTAAATCATAACAATTAAAGACAGTAATAGATGAACTATCACTCCAATTAATACAGAGATTCCTAAATTCTTCCATTTTTTATAAGATAAAAATACAAATGTCAATGCTACGATGCTCACACTTATGTATTTTAAATCGACTGGAAAGGATACGAGGGAGGTAATAAAAAGTGCAGATATTATAGCTGTCGATGAATAGGAGAGGAATTCATCCATATCTTTTAGCCTTTTAAATCTTTCGTTAAAATATAGAGGTAAAAACCTTGTTAGATAAGTTCCTATGGCAACTAATACTATCGCTATGTAATGCTCCATCATCCCTTCACCTTTATTTTTAACAACACTATTGGAGTTAGAATTCCTGCAAGAAGTATTCCAACAGAGGTATATCCAAGATAGTGAAATAGTAGAGATATAGATCCCCCAATCATTGCAGAGAGTATATGATATCCTTTAAGGTTTGGAATTAGAAGGACTAAAAACAGTGCTGTAAGTGAGAAGGTCAGGGAAGGCATCAAGATTTTATTTGAGAGTAGAATTGATCCGCCCAGGACGCCAATTAAAGTTCCTAAAATCCAGGACAAATAGGCCCCTAACTCCAAACCTAAGATAAACTCCTCACTATTTGGAGCATTTAAGGATATGGCAAAAACTTCATCTGTCAATCCAAATGCCACTATAAATGGATATTTTATCGCAAATTTTTGGGAGATTATACAACTGTAAATTGTATATCTTAAGTTTAGAAGTAATGGAACAATCACTGCATCAACAAAGGAACTGGGCATAAGGGAAATTAACGCGAACTGACTTGCTCCACCAAATATCAATGCCGATGCTAGAAGTATCTCAACTTTGTTAAATCCTAGCGTCAAAGCAGTTAGTCCAAAAGTTATGGCAACGGGAATATAACCAAGTGCTATAGGGATACTGGCGATAACTCCTTTAATAAACATGGTTATTCCTCCTTTTTAGAGGGAAGATTGTATATCTCAGTACAGTGTCTCCAATCCCATGGGTAGTTTTTCTTTCATCCATGAGTAATTTAGATCTTCCACTGTAGATCTTTTTAACTCGTAATAATGAAATTTAGGTAAAATTATATATTATAATTTTTATAAATTATTGTTATGAATTCCATCATTGTAATGAATAAAATTAGGAAAAATTCAAAGTTTGGGTTAATAGTAATTTTGATTATTGGGAATAGTGTATATTAGTAGCGGTATTAAAGAAGTATCAAAATCCTAAATAATATAAAAATTTTCAAACTAGTAAAAGAAGGGAGAGGAGTTAATATCTAAAACTCCAGTTAAAAATAAAAAAATTTCTAAACCAGTGAAAAGATATAAAGTATATATTTATACTAAAGAACAATCATCGAGAATTTTTAATAAAAATTATAAAATTATATAAAATTATAAAAATATTATAAAAATAATTAAAAATCGAAAAAATGAAAAATCCATATAAAAAAGAGTAGATCTTACGTTATCCTCGGGGATGCCCTAAGCACTGGAAGGTAAAATAGAACCTGTTAAGTCCTTTCTTCTTAGAGTTGTATTAACCCCAACAGTATTTTATGAATAGAACCTGCCAACAGATGCTTAGAACATTTCAGTTTTATTATTTTTTTTATTAAAAGAACCTCAAGGAGGTTTAGAGGTATAGGTTACCTTAAAAATTAGGTGAGAATATGAACTTTAAAATAATAAACAACGGTGTCACAGCTCCAAAAGGTTTCAAGGCAAACGGCTATAAAAATGGTAAGTATGGGGTAGGTATAATATACTCTGAGAAAAACTGTACTGGTGCAGGAACCTTTACAACCAATAAAGTTGCTGCCCATCCTGTTAGGATATCCAAGGAGGTACTGAAAAATAACAGGGATAG
>DQVU01000235.1 GCA_015661585.1 Methanothermococcus okinawensis
AGATAGAAGGTTCCTCCAGGCATCTTGGCGTCGAATCCTATCTCCCTAAATATCCTTACCATCTTTCTAAGTCGTCTCTCGTACTTCTTCCTAATTCTCTCTGTAATCTCAGGATGCTTTAGACAGTATATACCTGCCTTCTGGATAGGTATGAACTGCCCACTGTCAAAGTTATCCTTTACAGTTGCAAAACCCTTTATAATCAACTCGTTTCCAACGAGAAACGCCAACCTCCAACCTGTCATATTGAACGCCTTTGAGAAACTGTGTATTTCAACCCCTACCTCCTTTGCCCCATCTATGGATAGGAAGGAGAGGGGCTCACTACCGTACGTTAGAGGCCCATAGGCTGCATCTTGCACTACAATGATGTTGTTATCCTGTGCAAAATCTACAACCTCCTTGTAGAACTCCACAGTTGCCTGGGCGCCTGTTGGGTTATTTGGATAGTTTAGATAGAGTATCTTCGCCTTTCTCCTTACATCGTCTGGGACACTCTCCAGATCAGGTAGGAAATTGTTCTCCTCTAAGAGTGGGAGGTTATACACCTTACCTCCGTACCATCTTGTATGGGTGGCAGTTATTGGATAACCTGGTACCGTTGTAAGGGTTATATCTCCTGGGTTTATAAATACAGAGGCTATATATGCCAATGCAGACTTTGAACCTATGGAGTGGATAACCTCATTTACAGGATCTATACCCTTTACACCATATACCCTCTCCATATACTCTGGAACTGCATCCTTCAACTCCTGTATCCCGTTATCTGCATAACCTCTATTTTCGTACTTCTTAGCCTCCCTACAGAGCACCTCTATAACCTTAGGATCTGCCATCTCGTCAGGTTCTCCTACTCCCATATCAATTAACTCCATATTTGGATGCTTTCTCATAGCCTCTAATTTAGCCCTCTTTATCTTCTCGAATTTATATACTACCTCCTCTTTACCAAAATTCTTTCCACCAATCCTCTCTGCGAAGAGGTTTTGAATATAACTCTCCATTGTACCACCTTGTATGTTATTACACTGATAATTTTTATATGAGTTATATATACTTAACTTGGGAGATTAAGAAACCTCATTCTTGTCAAAATCCAATAGAAATATTACATTTATAAAAACCAATAAAACTGATATTTAATAACCTATATAAAAATCATCATATCTATGGAAAAAATACATGGAAGAGATAAACAGGGATTAAAAAGAGTTAATAACAAATAAAATTGAATAATATATTACAATTATTTTCTCAGATCAGTACAGAGATTCGTTTATCGTAAGTTTGAGATCAATTACTCCTTCCCCTTCAAAAATATTTTTATATCTACTAAGTTTTTTACCTATTATAATTAATCTATATAATTCCTCTTTAAAGGATAATTTCCTAAAAATTTCTCTCTTATTTAACTCCCCTAAATATCTTATAATCTCCCTTTCTATAAATCTAAATCTGTTTATCTCTATATATTTCTTCTTTTTAGAGGTGTATTTTACACTGCTGTTAATAAAATAGTTGTAGTTACAATTATTATAACTCTTAGTAATATTCCCCTCTATATTCTTTTTAATATATGTAATATCCTTAGATACGTTTAGATTCACTACCTCCATACACCTTCTACAGAGTTCATCCAAGTTAGGACTACTAAATATATACCTTCCAAACTCTTCCCTCTCCTCCCACGTGATGTACTCCCTCTCGTCCAACTTACACCTTGTAGAAGTTTCCATCCCTATAAGTCTTATCCTCTCCAGTTGATCGAGATACAACTCTTCACAACACTCTATAGCGTGGTTGATCACCTCTCTGCTACACTCTCCTACCCTTATACCCTTACAGTAATGTTTAATAATAAGTAGAAAATCTCCATTCCATTTTACTCTAAAACTGAAGGGAAAGAGTTTGCACATTGTTGGTTTATAGGAGTATCCCTTCTCTATCTGGATCCTACAGAGGTTATCATCGGTTAATAGAATACATCCTCTTTTACCGATCTTCAACCTCTTATTGAAGTGGGATCTTCTACTATCCTCTATATACTTGGAGTAATTCTCCCTTAATTTTATATAGTCAAAGTATGGGAGGTATATCCTCCAATTTTTACAACTACAGCAGTATCCACATCTCACACATCTGTAGGTGATCCCCTCGAAGGTAATCTCCCATCTCGTAGGGATCACCTTTTGGAGTTTTTGTGATATTGATTAAATGAATAAGAGAAAAAGAGATAAAACTTCTAAGGATGGTTTAACAGAAATCTAATTCTATTTCTCCAGCACTCCATATGAGCTATAGAATTATAGTTATAAATTGCCATTGTGGTATTAAAAGTTGTATTTAGAGATATTCGGGAAATTATCCCCTTTATCTCTTTTTATTTAATGATTAAAAGAATTAATGACAATTATTATAATAAAAAAGTAATAAAAACCTAAGAAATAATCCTAACCTTTATCTATAAATTAAGACAGGATTATTTCTAGAAAGTATGGGAGAAATTATAAGACATAGAAGATTTTTAACATTTCCTATTTATAAAATTAACCCTCCACAGGTTTAAACTTATACCCATAATGAATTATTCCGTCTTCTCCATCCTCCTTTATCCTCCTAAATACAACCTCAACAGGCATACCGATATATACCTCATCTGGTTTGCAGTCTATCTGGGCTGTTATCCTTGGACCCTCCTCCAACTCCACAATTGCGATTACATAAGGTGCCATCCTCTCGAAATCCTTAGGTGGGACATGCACCACAGAGTAGGTATATACCTTTCCCCTTCCACTGAGTTTATACTCCTCCAACTCTCCCTTTCTCCTACAGTAGGGACATATATTCCTAGATGGGAAGAATATCCTACCAC
>DQVU01000141.1 GCA_015661585.1 Methanothermococcus okinawensis
AGGTTGTAGAGAGGGAGGGTGTTAAGATAGATAGAAAACTTGGAGAAGAGATACTGGAGAAGGCCATAGGGGAGTGTGTAGAGTGTATAAAAGAGTTATTATAAGAGTTTAAATATTTTACTTATTTTACTTTAATTTCAGGTAAAGTACTATTAAACTCACTATCCATAAGACTAATCTGTTCTTTGATAATTTTTCTCATTTTGATAGCAGGTTTTAAACAGTAAGTTTCAAAATCTTTTTTGTCAATATCCTCCTCATCACGTACATGAGGAAAGAGCAACTTTAAGTATGCTGTACATATCTTCAATATAGCCTTGGTATCCCTTGTATCGGCATTTTTTGGTATATCCAATAGGGAGCTAACGACCCTACTAAAATCTGGGATTGTCCTTAAACTATGTAATACCTCCGAAAAGTACTCTACATTTAGTGCATAGCCTTTCAATTTTAAATCCTCTCTCATTCTAGGTAACTTCCATCCTTCAATGAAACCATGGAATCTATCTAAAAGGGCAGAGTCTTGGAAAAAAGTTGGTAAATTGGCAAAGTACTTTTTATTTACAGGCTTTCTATCTTTTGATAGGGGTATATTACCCAATAGCATAATCCCTGCAGAGGAAACTCCTCTATAATTGCCTATGGAAAAATATCCAGATTCCAGATAATTTTTTAAGGCACCTCTTAACTCCCCTACATCTGTAAATTTTATACTTTCGATTTCATCTAAAACTACAAAATCATAACGAGTTATTATACCTGGAGTGGATCGGGCTACGTCGTAGAGTAACTTTGCCCGCGATACTACACCACCACTTATGACCCATCCATACTTACTTAGGTTGTTAAAGGTATAGGATTTACCTGTACCCTTAGGAGCTAACTCTATCATATTTAAGTTAGGTTCAACAAAAACTAGAAGTCTAGCTAAAAATAGTAATTTTTGAGACAGTGATTGAAAGCCCTCTGGGTTGTACTCCATAGATCGTATTAAAAGATCTACCCACTCCTCTAAGGTAAATTCCTTTCTCCTCTCTCGGAAGTACTCTATATCTATCTCATAAGGTTTAAAAGGTTTATAGTCTACAATTTCAATTGCTCCTGGTTGTACCTTATCGGGGGGTATATAGACTAGTTTTACAACACCCCACACCTCCCCTCCCTTTAATTCAGGATACTTTCTGGCAATGTGAGGGGGTATTCTCCCCTCATTAAATTTAATACCAATGTCTGGTATAGAAAACCGTAGTATCCCCTGCCTTATATCAGGTTCTACCTCTATCCTTGCAAGGAGAGTAACTTCCCTGAAATCATTTATAAGATCTCCCTTTATTTTACTACCCTTATGTGCAATGTGAGTATCTAGAAAAAGTTTTAAGGCATCTACATCTATATTTCCATCCTCATCTGTAAATTTCCTTAGGATCCAATCTTTAACAAAAGAGGGAAGACTATAGCCTGAAAATACCCTATACTTCTCCTCACTTTTGTACACAGATTCCTCGGGAAATATCCTCTTTATTTTTTCATCTAGTTTATTCATAGAAGGTCCCTCTCTTTAAACCCTCCTTTAATAGACACGTCTATTTGGAATTCTTTATCTCCTATCTTCAACTGAAGCCTATGATCCCCCACCTTTAAACCTCGTAGATCTATTAAATAGAGGCTGTCTTCTTTGTTATAGGATACTTTTAACGGTCTTTCATTTAAAAAAGCTTCTGGAACTGATAGAGGTTCCGGACTTATTTTTATTTTAAGTACTGGGTTGGTTATCCAGACTTCTGGGTTAATAGCCTCAATTCTATATTCAGTTTTTTCCCTCTCAAACTCTATGAGAATATAGGGTACTAGAACCTCCTCGGGGGTGGCTCCTCCATGTACCTCTCTACGTGGAGTATTTCCCAGGGATACATGTTTCAGTGCTACAATAGCAGTTCTACCCTGGCAAGGTCCCTCATCTACCTTCCATACCATATAGTATACGTCATCACTGTAATTTTTACCTTCAACCCACATATATCTTCCTTCATGTTCAGAGTTTGAGATGTTAAGTCTCTTAATATTGTTAAAATTTTTGGTACATAGAAAGCTGAATCCATGATCTGAAACGATACATATCTTTTTATGGGAGGAACCCATAACAATCTTCTCTACTATATTTTTCAAAATATCTATTTCGTTAATGAGGTCATCGGGATACCTGTAGGGGTTCTGCCCATGAATGTATCTGTCCAGATCCTCTATTCTTCTACCTTCGTATCTGTTACACTTTGTAATACTTGGTAGATTAACCCGTGTAATCAGCTTCTTTTTTATGGATTTTTTCCCACCACAGTATCTATTTATTAAATGTACTATCAGCGGAAACCATTCAGCACCTAATCCATCTATCCAAAAACATTCACAATTTTCATCTATCTCGGCCTTAGGTATAGAATAATACCACTCTAGAAAAGTAGATTTATCCCTATTTTTGGTATTAATGAGCTCTTCTAACTTTGAGGATTTTGTATTTTTTAGTTTTGAGTAGTTATACTCTTTGAAGTATTCAATAATCCAATTGTCTATCTCATTATCTGGTTTTATGAGATCCCAATCTAAATAGTACGCCAATTCTATGTAAGCCTCTTTTAGGTCTGGAATAACCTCCTGGATCTCCTGGATGTCTAGATCTTTTAATTCCTCAATAACAAACCTCTTTTCTACGAAGGTTATACCAGTTAAATATCTAAATTTCTTCTTGATGGGTAACTTTTCTATAGTAGTAAGTTTGTTAGTAAGTTTTTCCTCTATAAATTCTGCAGAAAATTTGAGATTTTTATGGATATAATTTAAAAATTCTTTTCTTTCGGACAACATGTTATCTAATGTTTTAGGAGGCAGGTAAAAAATCTCTAACCATATTTTCTCTATCAAATTTCTTATATCCCATCCTTCTAACCTGTTAAAACATATGTAGAGGTAGGAAGATCTAAATTTATCTAAACTTAAAAAGAAATTTTTAATCAGCCATCTTTCGTAGTTGTCACCAGTTTTTAAATAGAGCTCAAGAAAATCTATAGGCTTTAACCTATTTATATTTCCTAAGTTGAAATGTTCCAAAAATATCCTTTCTATCGTTGTCCCTTTTATTCTATCAATTTCCTCAATAAGTTTATTCCAGAATTTCCTGTCCTCTTCTTTGTACTCTATAGGTATCTTAATCTTGAAAACTCTTTCAAGGAATTCTTTTTCATTTGAGATTTTCTTTAAATCGAATATCCTATCTGGAAGAAAATTTCTACAAAGATATGATAGAGGTTTAGACATCAACAATATACCCTTTTTATCTTCAGTAATATCTCTCCTCCAAATGCCCAGCCAGTCCTTGGCAGTGGGTAGTACTATGAAATCTTTCAGGGAGAGATTTCTGTAGTTCAAATTAAAATTTATTTGATAGAGGGTAATAGATCTTTGAGTAGATGTCTCTAATTTCCATACAGGTACCCATTCTTCCCTCCTATAGAATTTATTCCAAAACTCCCTTTCAAATCTTTCCCATAGACCAACCAAGGGTATATAGATTCTTATACCTGGTTTCTCAATTTCTGCTAATCCTTTTAATGTGGGAAATAGGTCTTCCTCAAATCTTAAAAATTCTGACAGTGATACCACAATAGTGTTATCATTTATCCTCTTTATCTCCTCTACTATCTCGTAGGATGTTAACCAGTTATCCCCATGTAGAAACTCAGATATGTCTTTATATTTGACATTGTATTTTTTAGTTAGGAATTCAAAAACCTCTCGCAACTCTCTAAAAGAGTTAAGATGAATAAATCTCACTGGAAACCTGTTAACATTGGGATATCCTCTAAAGTACCTATCTTCTTCAATTTTTTTATATAATTCTTCAAGGGAGGATAGGGATACTATCATAAGGACCCCTTTTAAATTAAGAGTTAAATTCCCATAGATATCTTCTAATTATCTCTCTTATCGTTGGGTATTCTTTTACCAATTTAAGAACAATTTTCCTAAGCTTCTCTGGGGGACATCTTCTAATTTGCTCTTCAATATCCTCTATCCTTTCTCTAGGGGATAGACTCAAGGACTGCCTAATATTTAGCTCTTTAGTAGCTCTTTCAGAGACATTAAACTTATTTTCAATAGATAGATGACTCTCCCCTCTCCAGAAAACTTTCTTTTCTTCTATCTTTTTTTCAGTGTTAAGTTTTTTAATATACCAGTCTTTTACCTTTTCCCTAACCTTGCTCTCTATCCAGGAAGCTACCTCTTCCTGCATGTTTTTTCTGATATATTCAATTACTTCCTCTACATTATCAGGTGAAATTTTTACCCCCTCAATATTCATTAACCATTCCTTAAACAATTCATTTATGTCATATTTTCTTATCAGTAGATGAAGATCGTACTCTACTTCCTCGATGGTATTTAAATACTTCTCTATCTTATCGTAGGTAAGTTCCTTATCAGTTGACTTGACAATTTCAAAGATTATGTCTATAGCCCTCTTAGTACTTTCATTCACATCATTCGCAAATTTCAATGCCCATATAGGAGCCCCTTTCTCCTTTATCCATTTCCTTACCCCCCATCTAGCATCATTTAAACTTTTTACATCTTCAAGGTTGAATAGATTACTTAGTATCTCTGTAAGTTTTTCTTCGTCCTCTGTTCCAAATCGAACTTCTAATTTTTCCCTCTGTCTTCCTCTTTCCCAGTACTCAAATAAATTTAATATCTTGTCTCTCATCAATTCCTTTTGGATAGGTATTCCTGTTCCAGTTTCAAAAAGTTTCCCAATATATTCCCTCATTATGAAACCCATCGCTCCCATGTATACCATGTTAGAGTACACTCCATATGGTGGTTTAGTAAGAAACCTTAATGCATCCCCTAGGTTAAATACTCCTTTATTTTTCTCTTCTTCAAGTGTCCTTTTAATCTCTAAGTACATCTTTTTTAAGGGATGATCTTCAGGGACGTTCTCTTTTATCCTTAGATTTACATCAACGATATACTCTCCATTGTTATCCTTTAAAATCTCCCTTAAGTGTCTATATGGGTATTTACTGGTCCTTTCCTCTATATCTTCTCTGCTGTTGGCAAAGAGAAATATTTCAATAGACTTACTAGATTTTCTATGTGCCCAGATATTTCTATTTCTTTGTATTTCTTCTATATTTTCCAAACCATAGGTAAAGATCTTCCTAGATAACTCTTCATTTATCTTTCCACTAAGGTAGCCCATTAACTCCTTACCACTTTCATTCTGTAAAAACCACTGTAGGTACCCATACCTTACATGGTTGATCCAGTTGTCAATGATCTTTTCTGCGTACTCCTCATTTATCCTCCTCTCCTCATCATAATTATGTCTATCTGCAACTGTCGCCCTTGCCTTATACTCTATAAACCTCTCAAATGTCCTCTCGTCTAGAACTACCTCTGATAAGGCAAATATAACATTTTTAAAATCCTCCTCATTAGAAAGTTTTCTTAATATATCTTTTATTCTTATTAAATCCCCTTCATTTCTCCCAAAAAACAGACATAGATGGATGGAATAGTCCTTTTTAAAGGCATTCTCTATTTTTCTCCTTATAAGGTGTTCGTTTAAATTGGCATCCAATATTGTTATTTCTACCTCTCTATTTACAGCACTACCTATAAAGTCCTCTAATAAATTTTTCTGTCTACTGTTAAGTATCCTGTCAATTGTGCTGTATTCACTTCTTAGCCGGTTTTTCTCAACTTCAATTTCTCTAAGAGGTAAAGCCGAAGTTGTAATTAGATATAGATTATCAGGTGTTTTGCTGATTATCTGTTTGTTATCAATATAGGATAAAATTTCATTTAGTTTTTCAGCATCAATGGCGCCTTTAAAAAGATCTTTTATATTGTCCTCAGAGGGAACTACAAGGGAGGACTCCCCTACCTCTACAAACCTATAAAGAATGTTTAAAAGAAGAATACCTTTAAATACAGAAAGATAGTCTTCACCTTTTTCCTTTAAATTATCTCTGTGAAGTTTGAATTTCTCCAATACCGTGTGAACTTTTTCACTTTCCATCCTTTCAAATTCTTCATAGAAAAAATCCCAAAGGTAATCAACTGTCAAAAATATCCTTCCATCTATTTCAGGATTTCTCTTTATAAACCCTTTAAAACCGTATTTCTCATCATAGAGGAAATTAAAAATGCTCCTCTGAGTAGATCCTATATTTCTGGCAATGAATGTTGCGAGATATGCAGTGTATGGATGAATTGGAAAGAGATCTTCTAAGGATTTCTGTACATCTGTACCTTCATTTTTTACAATCTTCTTTATTAAAGAAGTTAGGGATTTCGAATAGATGTATATATTTTTAAAATTGTCGAATCTATTCCTGTCTTTTTTCTTAATAGCGGCATTAATTATATGGTATGTTGTAACAGGTTCCATGGAATAGTCCAACACTTTAAATCTTCCAAGAATTTTCTCTACATCTTCTTTCAATATATTGGTATGATAGGGTCTCTTATGGGTAACTACAAATAAGTATACTCCTTTATTAACAGACAATTCAGCTATATTCTGTATCTCTATGAGGACAGATGTATCCTTACAACTCTCTAATATTCCTGTAAATTCATCCCAGTAAATCATTATATAGTCTGCAATTCCCCTCTTTCTTAATTCTTCCCTCACCTCAATTAACCAGTCTGTAATGTTTTTTGTAGAGAAGTGTATACCTTTCTTTGAGAGTATCTCTTCTATTTTTGTCAGTATGTAAACATCCCCCTGTTTCAACCTCCATATGATATCCTCTTTATTTCCATAAATTTCCAACTCTGTCCCTTTAAAGATACTATCCCAGTTTAACTCATCGCTTTTTAACTTTTCAATCATTTTATCAAAATCTGTTTTTGTAACAAGTTCAATCCCCTCTTTTTTTAGGGCATTTTTTACCCCCTTCTCAATTACCAGTGCAAGAGTTCTAGTATTGGATATGGCATAAGTTCCCTTTAGAACTACTGGAAAGACTTTTTTATTTTTACGGAAACTTTTTATTCTATATTTTATCTGATCAGGTAAAGTAGCGATAAAATCGTCTATCTCCTGTAGATCATCATAAAGAAGATGTTTAATTACGGCGGTTGCATGGGATTTCCCAGTACCGTAAGTTCCCTGAAGCCATATAGATTTTCTATCTTTAGCTTCTCTACTTTCAAGGGAGTTGATCGTCTCTAGCAATACCCTTTCAAACTTTTCATTGGTAATGAATTGTTTCCAATAGGACCCAATTTCATTTTCTAAATCATAAACTGGCTGAAAATAATCATGTAATCCTATAATCTCTTCATAGAGCATTACAATCTCCTCTCTGCAATCTTTAAGATATCCAGGGCCGATAGATCATCTCTTAGATAGATATTATCTAAGTCTGCGTATAGGTCTACCCTTAGTATATGCTCCCCATCCTCTTGTAATCCTCTTAAAATCCTTTCCAATTTATTCCTAGATATCCCAAATAATTTGTAGGGTCCTCCAGGAAATTCTTTACTGTACAATTCTGATACTGTGAAATCTCTTCTTCCTATATATTCCGCTGCCTTATAGAGGCTGTAGGCAACTGCTAAGGGATGGATGTTATCTGTACCTATTTTTTTAACGTATCTTTCTCCACCTATTTTCTCAATAACACCTATTTTCAACTCGTATCCTATTGGAGAACTGTCGAAGAGGTTTAGAAGAGAGGAAATAGCATTTTTAGCTGTTCTTTCCTTAGCGTTCTGATCATCTTCTAATAATTTTGACAATAAATCTTTTCTTGAAAAAGTTGATCCCCAATCAAAGGTATCTAGATACCATTTAATTAGATTGACGTTGTGATATAAATTCGTCCATACTATTTCCCATATAAACAATTCATCTTTGTTTACGACCTTGCTAAGTATATTGGCCACTACTGTTGGTTTATTTCTATCCAGAAGTTCACTTTCTCGAAGCCAGGTTTTCAGAGACTCTACCTGACGATTTCCAAGATTGGTTTTTGAAACCCAATCCTCTGTATTATTCAAAAAAAATATTAGCCACTCTCTTCTCAATCCAAAATTTTGGAATTTACTTGTAGCAATCCTATCTGTTTTCATAGGTCTTTCACCTCCGTATATCATAAGTGACTGTGCAGCTAAACAGCCCTTTTCAGTGAAATTTAAACATTTCATACAGTGAGTACATAAACTAGTATCTATCTTAACGGTAGAGTTTACTACTTTTAATGCCCCTGTTGGACATTCTACACTACATACTTCACAATGAGTACAGTAGGTAGATTTACACAGTACTCTTTTAAGTAATTCCTTAATGGTTATATTTCCTCGAGTATGTATACGAATTTTTTCTACATCCTTTCCTATCTTTATAGTAAAAGGAAATGTTTCATTTCTTACCCTTACCTCTCCTTTCACCGTTTTTGATTCTTTTTTATAATATAGATCTCCCACTGTTTTAATCCATGTCAAAAAGTTTTCTCTAGGTTTTTTAAGTACTGCTGTTATATTACTACCTTCTAAAACAAGATGTAACATCGTACCATTAACCTCTAATCCTCTTCCCCCTGCCCTATTTTTCCACTGTCCCTCTGCTATAAATCCACTAATATCTTTATCTGATAGACCTAGGGATTTTCCATAACGGTGGATTATATTCAAAAATTTTATTACATTGTCTCTCTCTATTCTGTAGAGAATGTATTCATTCCATGGAGATGCAAAGGGACAAAAACAGCAACCAACTCTGTCAAGTCCATACCTGTAACCTTTGTTAATATTTAATTTCCTTAAAAATAGATAGAGAAATACCTCTGTACAATTCCAACTGTGAATAACCTCGGCATTTATCTGATAAGGATATCTAATATTTTTTCTTATTCTTCCATATTTAGACCTTTTTAAACTCTCATCAGACCTTACACCTTCAAAAACTACTATTTTAATAGGGAGATTGTGATTTTTTCTTGAAAATAATTTCTTTAAGATTTTTTGAAAAGGTGCAGTTTTTAAAACAGTACTACACCACCTATGTATTCTACTAGGTGGTCCAAATTCTTTCCAGAATTCTATTGCAGGTCTCGGGGGTTTTGCTATACAAAACTTTAATCCAGGATATCGTTTCTCATATTCCTTTTTCGTTTTCTCCACATTTTCATAGGTGCAATTAATTTCCATGGTAGTATCTGAAAAAACAACTACTAAATCATCAGGAGGTATAATTCTAGTTACAAGATCCAGTACAACCTGTGAATCTTTCCCACCACTGTAGGAGACAGTGAATAAACAATCCCTGTTTTTATATAACTTATAGGTGTATTCTATAAAATCTAGAGCTTCATTTTCCAATACAAATAAGGCTTCTTTATTTTTTTCAATTAACTTTTTTATATCAATAGGTTCTATACTTAAATTCTGTCCTTTTTCTGTAAGTTCTATTTTCGGTGGTTCAAATATATTACCTCCCTTAGCTTTTGCCACCAACTCTCCCTTGTAGTAGTAATCTCTTCCAATAGCCCATAGTAGCGGCTCCTGAACTCTGGGGTATTCCCAAAACCTATTAAAACCAAGAAGATCTAATTCCTCATAGAAAACAGGACGTGGGGGTTTTATAACTTCAAAATTTTCCCCACTATTTACCAGTAAAACACCATTGGACTCCTTATCCCATTTTATTTTGTACATAGTTTCCCTTCTCTTCAACTTCGACCTATATCACCTAGTACCTAAACTAATAAAAAGATAAGTTTTACTATCTTTATTAAAATAGTATTTTTCAAAAAATCACTACAACAGTTTATTGATGTATGGATTGTTAAGTATCCTCTCTATATCCCACAACTCGTTGAGAATGTCAGAGTTTATACTACATCTTATAAGTGGTATCCTTAGACCCACCGCGATATGTGAAAATGTAGGGTTGTTGCCTACTATCAGGGGGTTCAATCCCCTCTCAAGTATATACTCTGTATAGTAGTACAGCTCAC
>DQVU01000046.1 GCA_015661585.1 Methanothermococcus okinawensis
TTGTAGTGCGCCAGTGGTGTAGCCTGGTATCACTCTGGCCTTCCAAGCCAGCAACTCGGGTTCAAATCCCGACTGGCGCACCATCTGTTTATTTTTATAATCTTTTATATCTATATATTTGGATATAACGATATAGATCTAATTTTAACAAAATATATATACTACTATAACAATTAGGATTTTATCAATTTTCAATAAACTAAAGGGTGTCAGTATGGAAAAGGGAGTCATTGTAAAGGTATCTTACAGTGGTTACGTAGATGGAAAACTCTTCGATACCACCAACGAAGAGTTGGCAAAGAGAGAAGGAATATACAATCCAGGAATTAGATACGGTCCAGTTACTGTTATAGTAGGGCAGGGTATGTTGATACCAGGATTAGATGAAGCACTTTTAGAGATGGAAGTAGGAGAGGAGAAAGAGTTAGAACTGCCACCTGAAAAGGCTTTTGGTAAGAGGGACCCTTCAAAAATCAGATTGGTACCACTTAGGGAGTTCAAAAAGCATAAGATAAATCCAGTTGTAGGTATGCCAGTTACAATAAACAACCAGGTAGGCAGGATCGTAAGTATAAACGGAGGGAGGGTTTTAGTAGATTTCAACCATGAATTGGCTGGGAAGACTGTAAAATATACTCTAAAGGTAGAGGAAGTAGTGGAAAAACCTGAAGATATAGTAAAGGAGTTGTTAAAACTCTTTATACCTCGTTTAAATATGGAAGAGATAAAAGTTGAAGTGAGAGAGAAGGAGGTTGATATCACCATACCTGGAGAGATGTTGATACCTCTAAGAGATATAGGGGTACTTATAAAGGTAGTTGCCGATGAGATATTAAAGAGATTAGATATTGAAAAAGTGTCCTTTATAGAGGAGTTTAAAAGAAAAGATGAAAAATCTCAGTAAATGATGGTTTTTACTCATTTTTATAGGTTTAATATTTAATTGTTATTATTTTTAATAAATCTTAGTTCCATTAAAGGAGTGATTAAAATAATAAAAATAATTATTATTATAATTAAAATCTCAATGAAAATAATCAATAAAAAATAGATAAAATTATTAATATCTCAAGCGGTTTCTGAACACTAAAATAAATATTCCTGTTATATTAGGAGGTATTCAGAGGATCTAGAAGTTTTTTATTTTTAAAACTTTTTACTATTATTTTTATTATTTTTTAAACTATAACTTTGATGGGAACTGGGGTTTAACAATATTTAATGAAAAAAATTAAGCATTGATGATGGGGAAATGAAGCCTATCGTGAAAATATTTTATTCAGGTTTTTCCATGAGTTTCTTCTTATTCAGTATTCTTCCATCAGATCCATGAGGTTTTCTACTTACAGTATCCAGGGATTTCTCCATCTCCCTCGCTTCATCTACTAACTTAGCAGCATACCTTATCATCTCATGGGCAGATGCTACCACTGGTATGTACTTCTCCCTCTCTTTTACCATAAAACACCCTTTGACGTTAACGTCTCCAACCATCTCTGCAATTTTAAAGGCAGCCATTACCTTAGCCTTTGCATAAGGATTGGTGTATTCCATGGATTCTATAGCTCTACTCTCATTTACAACTATCTTAGGGAGTTCAACCTCTTTACCCTCTTTTATGGCATCTATCATACTGTCTATAGCATTCTGAACAACTCGGATTGCTCCAGTTCCAGCGAGCACCTTTAACACATCGGCATTGAAGAGTACCATCTCAACGGGATCTAAGAACTCCCTCCTTGCACCTATCATAGGATCACATTTTACTATGATATAACCCAAGCCCTCTTTCTCAATATCATCCTTTACCTTCAACCCTGGAGCATCTCCTATAATAACTGAGGGAATACCACATTTACTTAACAACTCCCTAGCTTTCTTAGGACCTGGTGCTGCAGGGTTTGGACTGATGAATACTATAAGATCAGGTTTTATATCCTCAATCATCTTTTTAGTAACTTCCTCTACCTGTTCCACACCCATCTTAGCCCCACTTCCTAACACTCTAACGTCTATATCTTTTCTATCTGCTCTCTCATCCAAGATTAGATCAATCAGTGGAGAAGTTCCTATATTCCCACACCTGATAATTCCTACCTTCACTACCATCTTATCACCTAAAATAAGTTACAATAATTACCTTCTTTATACTTATTTTTATTTTAATATATATTAATACTTTTAATGTATCATATCAACTCTATTACAATCTGATTTATTATAGTAAAAACATCCCTAACTCTTTAAATATACCCTGGCCTTTAAATTTCATTTTAAGAATTTTATTATTATTTTCATGTAAAAAATCGTAAAATTTATATATAACTGTATAAAAGTTCCTTTACATTGGGATTTTAGAGGTGATACTATTAAGAAGTTAGTAACCCTGTCTGTTGCAGGACTTCTTGTCTTAGGAGTGATGTTAGCTGGGTGTATAGGTGGAGATACTACAGAAAGCACTATGGTAAAACTTATAAACTGCAAAGGGCAGGGTGCAATGTCACAACTTTTAAGTACAGGAGAACTTGATGCTGTAATAGCATGGCAACCAACACCTGCAGTACTGGAAACTGAAAATGTTGGAAAAGTAGTTATTTACAGTGGAGATCTTCCTCCAAAAGGTATGTGGAAGAACCACCCCTGTTGTGTAATGGTAGTTTCAGAGGATGCCCTGGAAAATAAGAATTACGCTGTCAAACAATTCCTGAAGTTGATAGTACTGTCGGCAAAGGAGATGGAGAGAAACAAGACATTGGCAATAGAGGCAAGTGCCAAGTGGTTAGGAGTAGATAAAGAGGTAGAGGAAAAATCAATACCAACTATTAATTTCATCTCAGATCCTAAGATTATAGTGAACGGAACCTTGAACTTTGTAGAGGTTATGAGAGAACAGGGAGCAGTCAGTGGTAGGTTGAACACCACCGACAGGGAGAATATACTTAATACACTCTTTGACTTTGAGATCTACAACGAGGTATTTAGGGAGATAGAAAACAACATCTCAGTTGATCCACCTTATCCACCTTCAGAGGTACCTACCTTAAGGGTTGCACATCTACCATCTGATCACCACGCCGCACTCTCCGTTGCAGCAACCTATCCGAAGTTGTTTAAGAAGAAGTACGGCATATACTTGGAGGAGGTAGAACCTAAGAAAAAGTATGTCCTCTACAGTCAAGGTAAAAAGGTAGCTGACATTGAATTAACACTAGTAGTTGAAGGGGGAGCAAAGATAATGACATTGATGGCCCAGAACCAGATAGATATAGGATTCAACGGTGTTCCTCCAGCTGTATTTGCCATTGACAAGGGTACTAAAGGAAAGATCGTATGTGCCCTTAACAGTGAAGGTTCAGCAGTTGTTGTAAGAAAAGATATCCCTGTAAATAACTGGGATGAATTTGTAAATTGGATAAAGGAACAGCACAAGGAAGGAAAAGTTGTAAAAATAGGCTATCCTTTACCTGTGTCTATACAGTACGTGATGTTAAAGAGTGCTCTTGAAGCCGAGGGTATCACTTACAGTGAATAATTCTTAATTTTTATTTATATAGTTAAGCACATACTTTTTTGAAATTCTTATAAAAAATTAAAGGAAGTATAAACAGATATTTCTCCTCCCCTACTTCTCAACATTGGAGAAGGGAAGATTCTTCCTAATATCTTCTAATACAACTGTTGGATATCTCTTATATTATGACAAGTTCTTTTATCATATCTTATTGTTTTTATTATAATCCTGAACAAAATTAATTAAACTAAACAACAACCATCGAAGACCGTAAATAAATAATAATAAAAAGAATAATCAAAATCATAAAATAAAAATCTTATAAAATATCTAATAAAGAATATAAGATAAAAAAGTAAAATAAA
>DQVU01000222.1 GCA_015661585.1 Methanothermococcus okinawensis
CAGAGTAAAAATAGTAAGAGATTGATAAATTAAAAAAGGGAAAACTTCTAAGAAGAAGGGTTAATAGAAATCCTGCCCCGCTTCTCCAGTATTTATTATTCGAGAAATATTTTTTTAAATTACTACTTTAATAGGGACTAAGATTGTTATTATTTTATTTTAATACTACTTTTTTATCGTGTAGAAAGTATAAAACTATTAAATCGATATAACCAATAACGACAGATGAAGAGATCCCATAAGTACAACAGTGGTAATGTGGAAAGGTGAAAGTAACTACTAATAATAGGATCCATACAGAATTCTTGAGACTTGTAACACAACACTTGACCTCAAAGTAGTGTTGATAGTGGGCAGGAATAGTAATTTATTTATATCATTAAATATATAAAATTTAATTTGCGATGTGTGTATAGGTTGGGGGGTGAGAATATGAGAGAGATCATCCTTTCAGAATGTGTTGAGATGTTACAGAGATTCAACTTTACAGTTTCACAGACCTTCGGTAGATCCTGTTTCGATATACTTGCCAGGAGAGAGGATATAAAATATTTAATAAAGGTGTTGAAAAACATAGACAGTTTAAGTTATGAACAATCTGTAGAATTATTGAAACTCTCTAAGATCTTAGGTGCTACCCCTCTCTTAATTGGTATTAGGACGAGAAACCTTCCAATGGAAGATGGAGTAGTATACGAGAGGTATAACATAAAGGCTATAACACTTAAAACCTTTGAGTCCTACTTAGAAGGTAGTCCTCCAATTGTATATGCTGGAAGAGGTGGTTTCTTCGTAAATATAGATGGAGAAACCTTGAGAACTGTTAGAGAAAGGTTAAACATATCAGTGGGAGAGTTGGCAGAGTATTCCAACGTCTCAAGAAAGATGATATATAAATATGAACAGAATTTAGCAAATCCTACCATAGAGGTTGCTCTAAGAATAGAAGAGTACTTAGATACACCGTTGATAAAGGGCATATCGTTGGAGATAGATGAAAAAGAGATAAATAAAATAAACATAGAGGATAGGAGAGATAGTTATAAGTCTGAAAATGGAAAAGAAGGAGATTTTAAATTGTATGTAATAGGTATATTCAACCAATTAGGATTTAACACCACAGAGGTTAAAAGAGCTCCCTTCGATGCTGTTGTGGAGAAGGAAGATGTGGAAAGTGATGAGTATAACCTCTGTACTCTGGTACTAACTAACATAGAGGAGAGAGAAACTGAAGAGACTAGACAGAAGATGTTAATTGTAAGTCAGCTGTCATACGTATTGAACAGTGGTTCTCTTCTAGTGTTAGAGAAGGAGAACCATCACAGTATAGGCTATGTAAAGACTATAAATATAAGGGAGTTGGAAAGAATGGAAGATGCCTCAGATCTGTTAGAATACATAGCCAGTAAGTAGGTGAAAAGGTGTCTATTCTTTTAAAAGATAGTTACTTTCTAGGACTTTTAGTAGTTGTATTTCTACTCTCCTACCTCCTAACAAGAACTTTTATAAAGTTTATGGTAAATTACAAGTACAGTTTCGATCTCCACAAGAGGAGTAAGGAGAAGATCCCTGAAATGGGTGGTGTTGTCCCTGTTTTAATAACTTCCCTGTTATTCATGTTGTTGGATTTTAAAATACCCCTTATTTTACTTCTAACTGGACTTGTAGGTATCTACGACGATCTCTTTAAGTTGTCACCTTTTAAGAAGATAGTGATCCTAGGTGTTATTGGAGGTATTGTAGGGTATCTGATCTTTGGTTTTGATGTTAAAACACTCCTTATGATCCTAGGCGTCTCTATCTTTTCAAACTTTACAAATATGTTAGCTGGATTCAACGGATTGGAGATAGGGTTGGGGATAATTTCAGCATTTTTTTTAGGTATAGTGTTATTGTTAAATGGGGAGTATGAGGGTTTCAGACTGATTCTTATTTTTATAGCCTCTTATTTAGGGCTATTTCTTTTTAATAAATATCCTGCTAAGGTATTTCCAGGGGATGTAGGTACCCTCCCCATAGGTGCATTTTTAATTACCCTCGCTATTAAATACTCCATACCTGAGTTTCTTGTTATAATGATTCCCTACATTATAGATGCATCCCTGAAGTACCTCTCTGCAGGTGTTACAAAGAGGGAGGACCACAAACCTACCACTTTACGGGAGGATGGAAAACTGGATCCAGGTGAGGGGTATCTCTCCCTTCCAAGACTTATTTTAAAGATATATCCAATGAGGGAGTACGAGTTAGTTTTAACCCTGTGGATAATGGGGATATTTTTTGGGATCCTGGCTGTTGTATTTAAGGTAATAAGGTAATTAAGGATAATAATACAAGATTGTAAATAGAAGAATGATAATAAAAATAAAAAAATGGATAAAATTCTGAATGTATAGGATATTTTTAATTAGGTGGAAAATTAAAAAATACTATCTCTCATCTATACAGGACTCTGAAAAACAAAGTAAGATTTTTTAAGTTCTCTTTTATCCTTTTTTAAGATTTTTATTTTTTATGATTTTTATCATTATTATTATTTTTTAATCACTACTTTGATAGGAACTAGGGTTATCTTTTAACCACTATCAAGGTGAAATTTTGGAACTTATGGATCTAAATAACCTTGGAAACCTGGAGGTTGGTAGGTTTATAAAAAGGGAAAATAGATTTTTGGGGAAAATAGTTGTAGATGGTAAGGAGAGAAGTTGTTACATAGCAGATACTGGACGTCTTAGGGATATACTAGTTAGAGGTAGGGAGATATTGGTGGTAAAAAACAGGGAGGGTTTAAAGACTGACTATACACTGATAACAGTTAATGTTGAGGGAGAGTGGGTACTTGTAAATACATCCATCCACTCTTCTATAGCCTATAGAGCCATAGAAAAGGGCGTATTAGGTTTTATACCTAGGAAGATAGAGAAGGAGGTTAAGTTTAAAAACAGTCGCTTTGATTTTCTAGTGGATAACAACACCTTTGTAGAGTTAAAAGGTTGTAATCTAGTTAAGGGGGATATAGGTTATTTTCCAGATGCTCCGACTAAGAGGGGCGTGAAACATCTTAGGGGGTTAATAGAGGCTAAAGAGATGGGTTATAACGCTGTAATACTTATAATGGCAGTTAGAGACTGTAAGCACTTCCTTCCCAACTGGGAGGTAGATAGGGAATTCAGTGAGATGTTCTACAGGGCTCTTGAAAAGGGTGTAGATTTTAGAGGATTTAAGATCAAGGTAGAAGATGATGGGAAGGTATATTTTAATTCTACCTTGGAACTTGGTTCTATTGGTGGATATTAAATATAATTATTAAATATAAAAAAAATAATTATTATTAAAAATTTAAAAATAAAAATTAACTGAATAATTAAGACCAAATAAAAAACTTTTTAGATTCTAAAACTCTGTCCTCTCCTCGAGGTAATTTAAATGTAATAACCATTAGAAGTCCCGTTCCATCTGTCTTTATTAGCCAGACTTCATAACAGATACTCAATATTATATTAAATGTTGCTTAAATTCAAAACAATTCATGGATCCTCATTGGTGATCCTCATGATCGATGCCCATACACACCTGGATGTTAGAAGTTTTGAAGACTTGGAGAAGATGGCTCTATGTGGTATTGAAAAGATTATCACCTGTGCCCACAATCCCTACAGGATGAGTGTCCCAGAGGTGTATCTGGATCACTGGGAGAGACTGATAAGGATGGAAACTAAGAGAGGTTCAATGACAGGGATAGATGTTAAAGTAACCATAGGGATACATCCAATGGGATATCCAAAGGAGTGGCAGAGGTTGATAGAGGAGATGCCAAGATACTTAGAGGACAAAAACGTTGTAGGCATAGGGGAAACTGGACTCCACTATCTAAGGGGTGATGAGAAAAATCTTCTAAGGGAGCAACTTAAACTGGCGATGGAGTACAGTGTGCCTGTAGTGATCCATACACCAGAGAAGAATAAAGGTAAGGCTCTACGGGAGATACTGAAGATACTTAAAGAGGTGGAGATAGAGGAGGATCTAGTGATGATAGATCATATAAATAGAGACACTGTAGATCTCATAGATATGGATGTGTATGTTGGTTTGACGGTACAACCTATGAAGATAAGTCCAGAGGAGGCTGTTGAGATTATAGGAAATTACGATAGGAGGTTTATACTAAGTAGTGACTTAGGGAGTTTGAAGTCAGATATCTACGCACTTCCCAGGACAAAATTGCTTATGAAGAAAAGTGGACTAGAGAAGAGAAAGATAGTTGAGAGTACATATAAAAATGCAAGGGATTTCTACAAATTATAGGAGGTAATACAATGAAGGTATATAACAATTACGAGGAATTCAGAGACGCTATAAATAGACTTATAGAAAAATATAAGGGAGAAATGGGTTGTTATGTATCCATAACAGGTTATGTGAGGAATTACGACATGATAGGTGGAAAAAAGATACCCTCAGACGGCATGGTTATAGATGATATATCCAAGGAGATAAGAAGTATAGTGGAGGATGCTCTCAAAAGGTTTGATATTATAGATGTGGTGGTATATCATAACATAGGTTATTTAAAGGTTGGAGATATGGTAACATCTATTTATGTATTTGCTAAACATAGAAAGGAGGCATTTTTAGCCTGCCAGTATATTATAGATGAGATAAAAAAGTATCACTGAGGTGATGATTGTTATATATCTTATTTTTTTGGGTATTGGCTGGTGTCAAAAATAATAGATTAAATCCAGCATCCCAATAAAAATAATAATTAATAAAAAATAAAAAATTCTAAAACTGTTAAACCTAAAAAAAAGAATAATTCTGGTGAAAAAGTAAAGGAGAAGCAGAGTTGAATTTCTGTTAAATCCTTATTCTTAAGAGTTTTTGCCCTTTTTCTGTTATTTCTTTATTTTTTACTTTTTATTATAACAATTTATATTCCTTTATCTTTTTAAATTATAGTCCTGCACATTGACAAAACTATTTATACTAAACAATGACGATGAAGAACTTTCAATAAAAAATAATGATCATAATAAGAATAATTAAAACCAGAAATAAAAATAAAG
>DQVU01000147.1 GCA_015661585.1 Methanothermococcus okinawensis
TACAACCTTCTCCCTTACTAAATCACCTATTTTATCCCAATCCTCCTCCCTAAGTTGAGGATACTCTGTAGTTATTATAACCCCATCCACATCTTTAACAGTTTCATAGAGATCGTCCAAAACATAAAGATTATATCCATAGTAGGCCCCTGAGGTATTCAACCTGTACCTCTCTATGGTGTTTTCCCTAGCTTTCTCTACGTAGTCGTAGCACTTAACTATACTTCCCTCCTTCAGTAGTAGATCTATCAGTTTTATACTTCTACTCTCCCGTAAATCGTCGGTGTTAGGTTTAAAGGCCAATCCCAATACTCCAAAGGTTTTCCCATTCAGATCTCCATAATATCTCTTTATCTTGTCTAAAAACCAATATATCTGTTCCTCATTTACCTCATCTGTGGCTTTTATTAACTTAGGCTCGATACCTCTACTTTCAAACTGTTTTATAAGCGCCTTTACATCCTTTGGAAAGCAACTTCCTCCATACCCAATACCTGCATTTAGGAATTTATCTCCTATCCTCTCATCCAATCCCAACGCCCTACTGACAGTTTTAATATCTCCACTAACTGCATCTGTTAATTTGGCGATCTCGTTTATAAAGGATATCTTTGTTGCAAGGAAGGCGTTGGCAGCGTACTTTATCAACTCAGCACTCTCCCAATCTGTGATAATAAAGGGTACCCCTTTATCTAAGAAGTATCTATATATCTCTTTCATAATATCTATAGGACGGGAGTTATTTACATCTTCAAATCCTAAAACTATCCTGTCAGGGTTGAAGAAATCTCTAAGAGCTATTCCTTCCCTTAAAAACTCTGGATTTGAAACTACATCAACGTTGTAATCCTTCAACATTTCCTTAATTTTTCTGTTTGTACCCACTGGAACTGTGGATTTCACAACTATTATCCTATATCTATCATCAAGATGTCTCTTTATAGATTCCACTGCAGAGTAGATAAACCTTAAATCTGCATTTCCCTCTTTATCTTGAGGGGTTCCAACACATAGGAATATAACATCTGAATTTTTTATCTCCTCGTAGGATGTGGTAAATCTTAGATTTTTTCCAACATGCTTCTTCAGAAGTTCCTCCAAACCTTCTTCATAGAGGGGCGATATACCTCTGTTGAGGAGTTTTACCTTCCTCTCATCTATATCTATACCAACAACCTTATAACCAAATTCAGCCAACCCTACACTTTGGATTAATCCAACGTAACCAGTCCCTACTACAGTTATTTTCACATTATCACCGGTAAAAAAATTGTAATATTATATATTATAAAAATATTAAAAAAATAAAAATATACTCATAACTTTTAAAACTATAATAATAACATAAAAAATAAAAAAGAATAAAAAGCCTAAAAAGTAGAGTTATCAAAAATTCCATTCTTCCTTACCTCGTACCCAGTGTAAGGTAGAAAAATCCCTATCTTCAATATATACGTAGTGGAAAAACAACGTAGGATTTTTCCCTTAACTCTTTATCTTATAAGTCTTATATTATAATAATTTATTACTATTGTTCTTTTTATTTATTATAGTTTAAAAGGTTGTATTCATGGCTATGTTTTTTAATTAGCTTCTGGGAATTAGATTTCTATTAGCCTTCTGTTAAATACCTCCTCATCCACTCTACAGTCCTCCTAATACCTTCCCTTAAATCAACAGTAGGTTTCCAGTGGAGATCTAAAGCCCTCTCTATATTTACCACCATCCTGTATATTTCCCCCTCTCGAGGATCTGAATATACAGGTTTCTCCTTAAAGTTTAAGATGTCAGCTATTATGTTATACAACTGCTTGATAGTAATCTCCCTCCCTGTACCAATATTCACTACTTCATTTCTCCAATTTAAAGCCATAATAGTGCCCCTTGCAACATCTCCAACATATACGAAATCCCTCGTCTGATATCCATCTCCGTATATAGTAGGTGCCTTACCCTTCAGCATACTCTCTATGAAGATACTTACAACTCCAGCCTCCCCCCTCGGATCCTGCCTCTCCCCATAGACATTTGAGTACCTTAAGATGGTGTAGTCTATGCCGTAGAGATCACCGTATAGTTCTATATACCTCTCACCACAGTACTTACTCAACCCGTATGGACTTAAGGGCTCCTTAGGGTGCTCCTCATCCACTGGGAGGTACTTTGGATCTCCATAGACGGCAACAGAGGAGGCAAATACTATCTTCTCAACGTCGTATCTCCTCATGGTTTCCAAGATATTCAAGGTTCCCATGACATTTACATCGCAGTCGTAGAGAGGTTTTTCTAAGGAGGTTCTAACATTTACCTGGGCACCTAGGTGAATAACTCCGTCAATATCCCTAAAATCTAAATTTTTATCTCGAATATCTCCCTTTATAAATTTAGCTTTTTTATTTAGATTTTTTATACTGCCAGTACTGAGGTTATCTAAAACGATAACGGTGTAGTTATTTTCTAAGAGAAGATCTACAACATGACTGCCTATAAATCCAGCACCACCTGTAACAAGTATTCCCACCTTTTCACCTAAGAATCTTTTGGACATCCCTCCTTTACAGGTTCGGGATGTCCTAATCTACACCTA
>DQVU01000146.1 GCA_015661585.1 Methanothermococcus okinawensis
ACTCCTCTCTTTAAGGAAATCCCTAATAACTTCTTTAACTTTATACTTATACTTAGGATACACTGCAAAGGTTAGTGCAACTGAGACGCAGTTCTGGGTTTTATTTGGATTCCCAGGGTATAGTTGCACTATGGTGTGATCCATGTAGTAGCCAAACCCCTTACTTTCAATATACTTACCTATCTCATGCGCTAATACCCAGGTTGCCCCCTCCTCCTTTGTATCTGTGTCGTCTATACCTACCATCAACTTCTCCATCTTTGGAGTGATGACAATACCTCTACCAAGTTTTGAACCTCCTCCCCTTTCCAGTATTACAGTGTCGATAACATTCTCAGCCCCTCTCCTCAACTCTATTCCTACCCCGCCCCCAGCCAATCCTGCATAGTGGATATGGACGTTCTCCCCCTTTATAGAGACCTCTTCAATACCTGCTGCGGAAATTGAGGGCACTAAGTTTAACCTAGATTTCCCTATCTTTAATATAAAGTGGTGTTTATTACCCTCCCTCCATGCAGATATAACAAGGGGGGATGTCCTTCTGTACTGATATATCACCCACTGGGATCCGTTGGGACATGGGTGCTCCTCCACAAGTTCGACGATTCCTAAACCCTCATCTACCATGGCAACTATCCTCTTATAGGATATATTTTCCATAATAATCACTTTAACCGTTGTCTTCTTTACTGGATTTTTTTAACTTATATTCTAAAACCATCTCCTTTAATTTTTCTTCAACTTCTTTTAACTCCCTTTTAAGTTCTTCTATCTTGTAGTAGATATTCCATTTTAAGGAACTGTTTATATTTATAGATATACTTTTTAATTCCTCTATACATCTCTTCAAGTTATGGTAGTTTATTATTGTAATATACTCACTGTTATTCAACCTCTCCAGCTGATTTTCAAGTTCCTTCACTAAATCTAAGTACCTCTTTAGTTCCCTACTTAAAAATTTCCCCTCCTCTATGGAGATACGTACCTCTGAGTTAGTATCTAAGTTCTCCAGAGTTTCCTCTAAGATATCTATCTCGTTATTGAGATCTATGTATCTTTTAAAGTACTCCTTTAATTTATCAATTTTTTCATAATCTTTATCTTTTAGGATTATCAACTCCACAGTCTTTTTTATCTCCTCGATATTGATCCTCCTCCATAGAAATATAAATTTAAGTTTTTATTTTATATATTTTTGTAGTTATTATTTTTATAATTATTTTTATTATTATTTATTTTATTATTATTTCATAGCTTTCAAAACAGAGGATTAACTACCACCTACATGTCTAATATTCACTAACTTCCCCTTTTTAGCCCTCTTCATCTCAGAGCCATTTAGAATAGCCCTCCCCACCCCAACTACTTCATCCTCGTAGATAATCACCACCTCATCCCTTACAGAGATATTCTCATCACAGTCCTCAAATCCTGGGGGGAATAGAGCTCCCTTTTTAACCTTAAAATTAACCTCTACCCAGTTTACCTTTCCAAGTAACTTACCACCCTCGTAAGTTAAGACGTAGAGACCAGTCTCGGGATTTATAGAACATATCTGAATTAATTTGTTATCTTTTCTGATAAAGAACCTTTTAATATCTCCTTTAACTACCACATCGTCAGGAATGAAGTTCTTCCCAAATTGAAACTTTGAGAGTTCTTTATAGTGGTGAAGAGTTTGCATCCTCCTTAACTTTTTTAAATCCTTTTCTTTTATCTCACACTCTTCCTTTAATTCCCTAAGTGTATTTCTTAGAGTTTTTAGGGATTCTGAGGATGTTGGATCACCCTTAGATGTTGCTATAAGATCTCCGTACTTCTCACACGTATCCTTCAATATCTCCAGGTAATGATCAGGAAGATGGGCCAATATCTTTAGATGTTGGAACTTCTCCCTTCCCTTTTTTAATAGGTTATCTAACTCCCTGTTGATAAACTCTATCTCCTCTAAGGACCACCTACCTGTAACGGGAATGTCGTAATTTACCACGCCTTCAAGAGCCCTGGGGACCACACCGTAGGGGGATGTAATAATAATCTCCTCAACTGGAAACCCTGCAGATCTTATTGCATTTATGAAATAACTGTGAGATTTAGATCGTGAGTAAGGTTTCTTAGAGGAGCAAGGTAGTAGAACTATGGTATCTGTAAATAACTCGTAGTTTCTCGCCCTCTCTATGTATTTTTTTACTTCAGGTATCTCAGTCTCATCTATTGTGACGATTATCTTCTTCCCCTTTGACAGTGGAATATTCCTTAAGTCTGGTTCATATCTCCTGTAGTTTGCCCGTAGATAGGGATCTGATACTGTAGTCTCCTCAACGAGATTCCTGAGGATTCCCTCCCTTATACAGTACCTTACCTCCATCAGTACCTGGGAGATAACCTCTATGTTGTGGTTTATTACTTCCTCTTTATCTTTATTTGTTAATATCATTCTGTTCTTTGTAAAGTAGTAGCCAAGGGATCCGTAGTAGTAGGCGGAGGAGTAATCGAAGTAATCTACACCGAGATATACCAGTAGGGGTATCTCCCAAGGTAGTGCTGTGGGGAAGTATATGGCACTGTTTGGAGATATGGATGTTCTTATCTTCTGTAGCAACTGTACTAATTCTTTTCTCTTTATAAGTCTTCTACCATCCCCTATTATCACTAAATCAGGACTGTCTTTTAATATACTGTCTAGCATATCTAGGTGTTTCCCCACATTGACTATAAGATATTTAAGGGTGTAATCCTCCAATTCAAGGGTACCATAGAGTTTATCCCTGTTTATACTTAATAGATGTTCTGCTACCTCTCTTGGAGTATCAAAGGGTATCTTTAAGAGAGGGGATTTAATATTTTTCAGTATATCACTGTCTATTATCTTTGGAGTATATTCACCATCTCTTCTATAACTCTCTTTACATATCCTACCTATGTCGTAGTGGATAGGTTCCAACATGTTATCACAGTGTAACTTATAAGGATATGGATAATATAATACTTAACAAAACTATTTATAACCCCACTTCCAATCAAAAAACGATAAAATTAATAATTTATAAAAATAATAAAAAAATAGAAAATTTTGAGATATTTAATGATTTTAATTTTTAATTATTATTCTTTATCATTCTTTTAATCACTACTTTAATGGGAACTGAGATTAATTATAACGACCATCAATAAAAAAATAAAAAAAAAGAATGGTTAGAATCAAAAATGAAAAAATTTCAAGATTGTTA
Organism: Methanothermococcus okinawensis; assembly: GCA_015661585.1. GTDB lineage: Archaea > AGJL01 > Methanococci > Methanococcales > Methanococcaceae > Methanofervidicoccus > Methanofervidicoccus okinawensis_D. The sequence goes on from DQVU01000146.1 coordinate 3,231, forward strand.
AACACATAAAAGAGTAGATCTTACTGTTATTTTTTGGAGTATCCTAAGCACTGGAATAGGGGAAGGAGTTTAATTTTTCATACTCTCTATTTTCTATTATTTTATTATTTTTATTTTATAGCAATAAACTAAACTTTTTAAATTTAGCAACAACCTTGGGATCTTGAATAAAAATAATAATAAAAAGAATAATTAAAATAAAAAAAATAAAAAATCCTAAAAAATATCTGAAAAAAGTAAAATAAGCTCTTATTTCCTGGAGTACACCGAGCACTGAAAAACAGGACAGGATTTCTGTTAATCCTTCTTCTTGAGGAGTTTCCTATTTTTTTATTCTTGTTATTATTTTTAATATATTTATATAGACTACAATTATTTAGTAGTTTAAAAAATACTATAGTGACTATAATTATAAATATTTAAATTATTATAAATCTTGATAAGTTAAATATTTTCCCCTGGTGAAATAATGCACCATATCACGATAAACAACGGAAACAACAACTGTGATATTTATATCTTAGGTACAGCTCATGTTTCAGAGGACAGTATAAGGGAGGTAGAGGAGGTTATAAATGAGATAGATCCTGACCTAATAGCAGTTGAGTTGGACAGTGAGCGGTTTCTCGCCCTTATAAATGAAGAGAAGGGGAATAATCTAAAGGATGCGAATATATGGGAGGTACTAAAAAGTGGAGATATTGGGTTATTTTTATTTCATACAATTCTTGCAAGTTTTCAGAGGGAGATAGGGGAAAAATTCAACATCAAACCTGGTAGTGAGATGAAAAGAGCTATAGAGTTAGCTAAATTGTACAAGAAACCTCTATATCTGATAGATAGACCTATAGAGATTACACTGAGACGTGCATTGGACACTATGCCCCTAAAGGAGAAGTTGGAGTTATTCTATCAGTTATTTGAAGATGGTGATGTTAGAGAGTTAGATAGGAGGTCTATAAGGGAAATGGTAGATAACGCCCAGGAGTTAGTTGAGATATTGAAGGATCTATCACCTACCCTCTACAGGGTTTTTGTGGATGAGAGGGATAAATACATGGCAAAGAACATCTTTGATACCAGCATTGGAAGGGAGAAGATACTTGTTGTAGTTGGGGCAGGTCATGTTAAGGGAATAGTAGATTATCTGAAAAAACTTGAGAGGGGAGAAATAGAGATCGATCTCAATGAACTTATGGAGGTAAAAAGAGGGAGAAATTATTTAAAAATAGTATTTTCAGTGGTTTTAATTGGAATCATACTTTATGGGATATACTCACTCTCTTCCAATCCTGAGATGTTGAAAAAACTTACTATAGACTGGATACTGATAAATGGTACATTATCTGCATTGGGGGCGATCCTTGCAAGGGGTAAGTTACCCTCTGTTATCTCGGCATTCCTTGTGGCACCCATCACCTCCCTGATACCTGTTATTGGAGCAGGTTATATCGTGGGATTGGTGGAGTTGAAGTGTAGGGGTATAACCCAGGAGGACATCCAACACCTATTTAAATGTGATAGGTTGAGGGAGTTGATAGATAATAACCTTATGAGGGTATTGATGGTGGCAGCTTTCTCCAGTCTTGGAAGTGCAATAGGTACTTTTTACTTTATACCTAAGTTCTTAGGACTCTGAGATAAGTCTGTATATCTCCTTTAACTTCCCTACATCAATCTGTCCAGGTGCAGAGGATTTACCCCCCATAGAGGCAAAGGTCAATATACTTCCAAAGTAGGTTCCCAGTATCCTTGTTAATTTACCCTTTTTTCCCATCCCTATACCTATTACCCTTCCTTCAAACTCCTGTATAGCCATTAAAATATTTAAAATATCTCTTTTGTTATTAACCATGGTGGCAAATTTACCAATATCCCCTATTTGGAGTTCTTTATTTACAATGTCTAAGAGTTTATTGTAGGAAGGAGTTTCTTTAAAGTTGTGGTAGGATATGATAATCTTAGTCTTTGAGCCTACGTCATCTCTAAAATCAGTAAGTTCCCTGTTCCTTTTTTCTTTTAACTCTACATCTATATATCTTACATTGTTTTCAATAGCTACCTTGTATAACTCTATCCTCCTATCGTAACTACCTCTGTATCTCCCCCCTTCCCAATGAGCCCTTATTGTGATAATGGAGGGATATTTAACCATCTCTACAATATCCTCCTCCTTGATTTCCTTTAAGTAATCCACTCTAAATTCCACGATATCTGCAACTTCTAAGGCCCTCTCGGCACTGATAATAGCCTTTTCTACACTCTCCTCCACTATTGGGACACATATCATATTTATCCCTTTATTTTTATGTATTATATTCTTAGCTCCCATTAAAAAAATCCTTATTAAAATAATTATAGTATGCGCATAAACATTTTTTAAACTACCCGTTCTCATCAAAAATTTTATGAAAATTATAGTCAAGTGAAAAAGCAAAATAATCTCTTATCTTCTGGGCTAGACTAATAATAGATATTGGAGAGATAGAATAGAATTTCTGAAATCTTTTTCTTAAGAGTTTTTTACTTTTCTGTTATCTCTCATCATATTTTAGTGTTCAGAAAACATCCTGAGATATGGAGTATGGTATATAATTTTATTATAGTCGGTAACAAAATTACTAAACAACAACCATTTAGGATTTTGAATAAAAAATAATAACTATAAAAGTAAATATCAAAAAATAAAAAATCTTAAAACAATAACCTAAATAAAAGGAATAAACACGAGTGAAAAAGTAAAAGTATGATTTCTGTTAACCTTTCTTCTTAGAAGTTTTTCCTCTTTTTATTTATAGTTTTTTACTATTTTATACTCATTATTTTAATAATTATAATTAATAGTTCAAAAAGTTTATGTGCTTAATTATATTTTTTATTTTATAATTCCACTTGATGGGACTAAGTAAAAAAATAAAAAGAGAGAAAACTACCCTTTATCCCTTTTCCAGAATGTCTTTGAGACCTTGAAATATTGAATCTCAATCTATTATTTTTATCGAGATCCTCGATGGATGGTGTTTATTATAAATAAATTTGTTTTACACCTATAAAGTTAATTAATATAAAAAGAGAAATTTTAAGGATATTAATTATCCATTACTTCAACAATCCCATAGCCTTGTTTGTCATCTCTATAGACTTCATCTTGTCATCTACCATCTCTAGCATCGATCTTATACAGTCTATGTTCTCAGGTATTACGTCACTCTCCTGATGGATAGCCTGCATCAGGAATACCTCGTTATCCACTACGTTGATACTCTCCTCCCACACTGCAATTTCGTTGAGGTCGTATCTCATCCTTCCAAGATCCCTTGCAAACTCTATTATTGCAGCAGTTGAGTTAAGGCCCTCCTCTGCACTTACTGTAATTATTCTTGGAGTTTTCTCTATACCTTCTATGATATCCTCCCTAGTGGTGCCTGTAGTCTCCACCATAATTATATGCATATGCATTAAGGTTGTAGGTACAACTACCGCCGATGTGAATATCTTCCCTTCAAGTTCTGGAATTACAGAGACTACATCAGGTCCATGGTGAGAAGGTAGAGTTGGAGGGTTTGGTACTATTCCATTTATAGGACCCCTCTTTACATCGTTGGGATCTGCCCCTCTTCTTACAAGTACTGCCCTTACCTTTACAATATCGGTAACTGAATTTATGGCGTAGAGTATCCTACAGAGCCCAGTTGTATTACATGATACTACTCTTATATAGTCTTTCCCATAACATCTGTCATAACTCCAGAGTGCATTGAAGTTATCTTCCACGTACTGCGCCTTTTCACCTCCCTGAAGTATAGCCTTTACCTTGTACTCCTTATACATTTTTAGATTCTCTTTACCTACACCACCTGGAGTACAGTCTACTACAATATCTGCCTCCTCTATAACATCGAAGATGGTGCCCTCAATTTCTACACCCTTCTCCTCGAAGAGAGGTTTCCTCTCTGGAATGGCAGCATATAATTTATATCCCTTCTCTATAGCTAACCTTGCTTCAAAGTCTGGTTTTGTCTTGGTAACTCCAAGTACTTCCATGTCTTTCTGCATTGCAACTGCATCTGCTACCCTTTTACCTATGGAACCATATCCATTTATTAGGACCTTTACCATAATATCCCCTCCATGTAATGATATAGGTATTATACCGTTAATATATTATATAAATTTAGTTTAAGGATATAAAGTAAATGGTATGTTATATGTATCATAACCTAAAGGTGAAAACCATGAAAAAGGTAGGTACAGAGGTCTTAAAGAGAGGATTTGCCAAGATGGTGAAGTATGGAGTTATAATGGATGTTACAAACGTTGAACAGGCGCAGATCGCCGAGGATGCCGGGGCTACTGCAGTGATGGCGTTGGAGAGGGTGCCTGCCGATATAAGGGCCCAGGGAGGAGTTGCAAGGATGTCAGATCCTCAACTGATCTTAGATATTAAAGATGCAGTATCCATCCCTGTAATGGCTAAGGTAAGAATAGGGCACTTCGTCGAGGCACAGGTCTTAGAGGCTATAGGTGTAGATATGATAGACGAGAGTGAGGTACTTACACCTGCAGACGACGTACACCATATAGACAAGAAGAAGTTTATAGTGCCCTTCGTATGTGGTGCAAGGGATTTAGGGGAGGCACTTAGGAGGATAGAGGAAGGGGCGGCTATGATAAGAACCAAGGGAGAGGCAGGAACTGGTAACGTTGTAGAGGCCGTTAGACATGTGAGGGCTGTAAATGAGGGTATAGCAAAGGTAGTTGGATACTACGAGATGGGATTAGACAGGGAACTTCTACAGATGGCAAGAGAGCTAAAGGTCTCTGTAGATCTCCTATACGAGGTTGCCAAGTTGAGAAGACTGCCTGTTGTAAATTTCGCTGCAGGAGGTATTGCCACACCTGCAGATGCCGCCATGATGATGCAGTTGGGATGTGATGGTGTATTTGTAGGTTCAGGTATCTTCAAATCTGAGAATCCAGAGGAGAGAGCAAGGGCTATCGTCGAGGCTACATACAACTACGATAAACCTGATGTTATAGCAGAGGTTAGTAAGAACCTTGGAGAGGCTATGCCAGGTATTGATATAGAGAGTCTACCTGAGAAGGATCGTCTCGCTAAGAGAGGGAATTAACTATAAATAGTAGAAAGTTTAAATTTTTTATAGAGTATCTCGAGGGATGAATATGCCAGTTGCAGAGGTTAGTATAGTGCCCATTGGAGAGGGCCCAAGTATCTCAAAGTATGTAAAGAAGGCTATAGATGTTTTTAAAAAGTATAACTTGAAGGTTGAACCTGGTGCTATGGGAACTGTATTGGAGGGGGACTTAGATGAGATAATAAAGGCCTATAAAGAGGCTCATGAAACTGTACTTAAAGATACTGTAAGGGTACTGAGTACTTTAAAGATCGACGACAGAAGGGATAAGGAAAATACAATAGAGGAGAAGTTAAGGGCTATAGGTTGTTATAAGTAATTAGAATATAGTCTAAGGGATAAAGGTTGTATTTTAACTTCTTATTTATTGATTTTAATTATTCTTTTTATTTTATTATAATTATTATTTTGATGGGAATTGAGGTTATAATAAAAACAAAATCAGAAAATCCAGTTCCTATCAAAAATCTTAAAAATTTAATAATTATTATAAAAAATAGTAATAAAATAAAAAATAAGGAAAAGGTTTTAAAAATAAATACTCCATTATCCCCAATGTAAATATATCCCCTCTACTTCTGAATATTGGAAGAGGATGATTCTCCGAATATCTTCTAACTACAACTGTTAAACATCCCTTATCATGACAAAATTCCTCATTCCATCTCAGTGTTCAGGAAATATCGTGAGATAAAGGTATAGTTAATGGTTTATTTTTATTGATATTTTTCATTTAATATATTATTTTCATTATTTTTAATTAACTACTTTGATGGAAGTAGTTTCTATATTATTTCCAAAAATCTTAATTTTACTTATTATTTATACTTTGATAGAAATAATAAGAATAATACTATACTACTATTATTTCGAATACCTTAAATCAATAAATCACTCCCAACTGTGAATATATCCTCCAAACTCCAACTCTTCTCCATCTATGTAGTGACCCTCCTCAACAACCTTACCAATTTTCTTAGCCTCTCCCTCACATCCTCTCCTTAATACTTCAAGGATGTCATCACATCTTTTCGTTGTAAACAACAATTCAAACTCCTCCCCACTGTTTAAAGCGGCATGGATAGGATCTATCTGGAATCTATCGCAGAACTCTATAACATCCTTTGGCACAACTCTTAAAAGTTTTTTACTGGATATTTCAAAGTTACCAATATAGAATAACTCTTTTTTAAGCCCATCTGATATATCACAGCAGGAACTCACATATTTATTCAAGAGCAGCCCTTCCCTCACCCTTGCAGTAGGTTCCACTAGTTTTTTCATAATATCTGGATACTCCTCCCAGAGATCGTAAAAGGTTTTTCTGCTTATTACTCCTCTCTCCCTCATCTTGAGAATTTCTAAGGCACAATATACCCTACCTATATCGTAGGTTACCATTATATCCTCTCCCACCTTTCCCCCTCTATATACAGGGTTATCTGTAACCCCAATTGCCGTGCCACAGAGTGTTAACTCTTTCCCCCTGTTTGTATCCCCACCAACTATGGGACAACTGTACTTCCTACATGCATAATCTATCCCCTTTATCAACTCTAAGAGAAAACCTCTCTCCACCTTGGGAAGTCCCATAGACACTACTATACCCAAGGGCCTCGCACACATCGCACATATGTCTGATACAGTTGCAGTGATCACCCTCATTCCTATCTGAAAAGGTGTAAGGATATCTGGAAAGTGTGTAGATCTGAACATCATATCTGTAGTAACTGTTAAGTAGGTGTCTCCCAATTTGAAAACTGCACAGTCGTCTCCTATTCCCTTCACCACATCTCCCCTGTAGGTTATGTTATCCATAATGGTTTTTATTACATCTAACTCTGTTATTCTCATATTTTCCCAGATTTGCATATCTATAAGTATATTTTATAACCCTAGTTCCCACCAAAGTAGTGATTAAAAAGAATAAGAAAAATATAATTATTTATAAAAAATCCCAATGAAAAAATAATCACAAAATGAATAAAACCATTAAATATCCAGATCTTTCCTGAACACTAAAGTAGATACATCTGTTTTTCTTTTTTTACAACTTTTCCATTATATTTTTTATCTTATTATTTTTATTTTTATAAGACTTTTTTTACTTTTTATTTTTTTATTTTTTTTTGTTATAGTTTAAAATGTTATGTTCATGATTATGAATAATTATTATATTACATGGCTCATCTTTAAAGAGAAAGGAAACGATCTTGAGATTTTTTCCTCTTTTCGATTTTAATTATTACAATTATTATTTTTTATCTAATAACTAACATATTCACAATCCCTGTTTAGCCCTCCACTCCTCAAGTATCCTATTCCAGTTCTTCCTTAGAAACTCCCCAACCTGGGAGGAATCCCTCGTTCCAACTACACATGTCCAGCCAGTCTTCTCCTCGATGTCTCCCCTTACAGGGGCTGCCAATCCTGGAAGTATGATGATCCTGTGATTTACCTTCTCCCCTATCTTTGTCTCCTCTATCAACTTTTTGGCGTTATCTCCACAGTATTGTCCCCCTGCTACTGCAACATCAACCGCTTTACCCTCTGTATCCATAACTAGGAGCCAACAGATAACACCGTCCTTTTCAAAATCTCCAGTTACTGTGTAGAAGGTTAGGGAGAAGTTCGTTGTCATAATTACTGGACTGTTCTCATCTGGGTTGCCAATTGGATATAGGCCAGGTTCAACAGTTTGAGGTTTCCTAGGATCTGTATATATCGCCTGTCTGAGGGTAAGTATCGGCATCAACTCCCAGATCTCTGTACCATGGATAATTATCCCATCTGCATACCTGTTCAACATTGCACAGGCAGTCCTCGCCTCCATAATTCCAGCAGCCTTATCTAAATCCTCAACAAACTGTTTTATTGGGTTGTTACCCTTTAGTACGTAGAAGTATGTGTTTATTGGAAGTCCTAGGATAGGATATCCAAGGAGTTTGTCTCCTTTTTCTATGGCACTTCTCCTTATCATTACGAATCTGTCGAGGGTTTCCATAATGTTCTCTGGTGTAGTGTGGGGATCTAAGATTAGATCCTCTATACCATGTTCCAGGGAGGCCTTAACCATACCCTTTAGTGTTTTAATATTACTTGAGGATAATACTACTGCAAAATCTTTTTTATCCTTCTTTTTCTTTGATATTAATATCCTCATCATTTCAGAGAAGTTTTTTTTCGTTACCCCGTATATCATAGGTTTAGATTTTACAACGTCTAAGGCTTTTTCTATACTCTTTACATTTAGGGAACATAGGGCAACAGGTACCCTGGTGTTCTCCTGGATAATCTTCAACGCCTTTACAAACTTCTCAGGATCCTCTGAGGCGTTCCGTAATGCTATAAAATCTAACTTCAACTTCTCCCCCGTCCTCTCAAAAACAAAATCTTCAACGAATTTGGCCCTCTTTTTTATCTCCTCCTCAGGTAGGTTATCTGATATATCTACTCCTATAGCCGTCGGATTAAAAAAAGTTAGTTCATACCTGTACATTACCTCCTCTCCACCTAAGATCGCCCTCCTATCCTCGTATCCAAACCACACCTCCTTCACAGGTGGAGAGAGGATTTCTTCAAGTTTCTTTCTATTCTTCTCAAACTTTGGAGATTTTAAAACAGGACATTCATCGAGGACCGCCTTCCTCTCCTGTAGTTTCGTGGCAAATGCCATACAGGAAGATTCCCCACATTTTTTACAGTTTGTCTTTGGAAGTAGTTTGTAGATATCCATGGCACTTATCTTTTTAGCCATCCTATCACCGACACTATGCCCTTATCCACTCGTAGTTGTCAGTACTTACCTCTACCTTCCCAGGCTTACTTACTAACAACCTTCCAAACTCCTTTATCACCGCTATGGAGAGGGGGTGGAGCATCATAAATATATCCACACCACAGAGGAGCATAGTCAATCCAGTTGTAATCTCCCAGAGTGGTAATCTGTATCTCCTATCTCCCCACTCTGGGTTAGCCATCCAGGCCTCCCTTGCACCTATGGCGTTTGTAGTTCCAGAGGACATGGGCATATTTACCAGTTCATCGCCCTTTAAACCTGCCAGCCTCAACCTTATCATGGCGTTTATGGAGAACTCTATACCGTATCCAAGGGAACATGTAGTAGGATCCATAACGATCCTATCTCCATCTAAGCCATGGGATATCAATCTCCTATTTAAGTCCCTTGCCATATTTGGATCCATAATAGTCCAGGACAGTACGTTGTGATCGTACTTCATTGCAGCATCTGCCACCTTCTTATAATCTAGATCTAAGTTTGCAGATGCCAATAGACACCTCTCTCCCTCTGCAACTTGAGCACATGCCTCTAAGACAAGGGGATCCTTCTTAGGATCTCCACTACCCCCAATAACAAAGGGCACATCTACAGCCTGGAGTAGATCCTCCATCAACTTAGCAGATTCCCTTGGAGGTGTATCCTTGATCTTTGGATCTGTTGATATATGGTGGATAGTTACCATATCTGCGTTGAACTCCTTTACACACTTTTTAGCCCATTCAACAGGATCCTCCATCACATCCTGGAAGTACTCTCTAACAGGCTTAGGTAGTCCAGGCATTGGCATATCGAATATG
>DQVU01000047.1 GCA_015661585.1 Methanothermococcus okinawensis
CCTTAATATCCTCTAATGCTATCCCTCCTACAACAACATCGATCATAGATGGAGGAATACCAGTTCCAGGTCTCTTCCATGTGATATCCTCCCTATCAATAACTTTACCCTTAGGAATAAATCTCTTAGCAACTAAACTCCTCCTTGCGTATCTTCTTGCTGTTTCCTCACTTGGTAAGTAATGCTTTTCAAATTTCCCAACAATATCTTTGATGAACTTCATCTTCTCAATAACCGTCTTTAAGTCCTGATAGTCCATTGAGTGATAATGGTCGTTTCCAGGTAAGTCTTTATTCCAAGTATAGTGTTTCTCTATAACCTGTGCTCCAAGTAACCAGGCAGTTATTAAGACGTTATCAACGTATTCAGGTAGAGTATGGTCGGAATATCCAATAATGTAATCGGGAAACAACTCCACCATTTTTTTAATCGCTCCTAAGTTAGCATCTTCATATTTAGTTGGATAATTTAAAACACAGTGTAGAAGTATTATCTGATCGTTTTCCTCCTCTTTAATCCATTGAATAGCCTCCCATATTTCAGAGACTGTAGAGGCTCCTGTTGAGAGTATTATAGGTTTTCCCTTTTTGGCGATATACTTTATAAATGGTTTATTGGTAATGTCTGCAGATGCGATCTTATAGGCAGGAACTAAATCTTCAAGGAAATCAGCACTTTCTATATCAAAAGGTGTTGCCAAAAAATCAACTTTATACGTTTTTGAGTAATCTGCCAACTCTTCAAATTCTTTTTTCCAAAACTTATCGTACTTTTTAAACAACTCATACTGGGATCTTGTAGGTTCTTTTGTAGTATCCCAGTATGCAGGAGAGTATTTTGATGCCAGGGTTTTAGCTCTATACACTTGAAACTTTACAGCATCTCCTCCAGCTTTTGCCACCTCCTCAATCATCTCTTTTGCCCTTTCGAGATCTCCTTCATGATTTACACCTATTTCAGCAATAATGTATGGAAGATCAAAATCACTTTTATCGATAATCTTTTTACCAACTTTGATCCTTCTCATTCCTCCACCTCCAATACGATGCTACTATCTCGTTGATAACCCTTTCTATACCTTGCCTAATTACCTTGGATGCCTCTATCTGAGATAAGTACATCTTTTTTCTTAGACTGTGGTTATTTGCTACTTCTTTGATAGCCTCTAGTAGATCTCTATCACTTAAAGTGCATGCAATTCCAAGGTATTTAATACCTGGATAGTATCTGGCAAATAAGTGAAGGGTCTCTCTATCGTTTTGTGCAATACTTATCGTTGGAATTCCCATTGCTGTTAATTCATAGATGGTTCTACCGTTGGAGGTTATTGCAATATCTGCCTCTCTCATCAATTTAGGCATATTACTAACGTTTTGATACACTTTTATTTTTATATTGTCTAAACTTGCCAACACTTCATTTAGTTTCTCTTTATACTTGTATCCTGGTCCTATAACTACAATTACATTGTTTATTGTAGTCTCCCTAATTAAATCTGGTACAATATTCAGTACTCTACAGGTTAAATTGTTCTGATCAACTCCTCCAAAACATAGGAATAATGTCTCAGGGTATTCCTTAAACTTTATCGGAGGATACAGATAGAACTTCTCATTTAAACATTCATACTCATAACCAAATTTGTGGGTAGGTTTTGGATTGGTCTTTTCATACAATGCGTTAAAAACTAAATGGGCTTCATCCGCCCCTTCACCTAGATCTTCAAAATTCACTACAAAACATCCTAACTCCTTTAATCTTTTTATATAATCTATTTCTGTATCGAGTATATCGTTAATTACTATATTTGGCTTTATATTGGAGATTACATCTAACAAATTCTCCTTTGAAGTTGTTATTACCTTATAGTTGTAGTTTTTTATTAAATTTAATGCCTTTTCATCACTATCCCAGGTTAAAAACAGGATATTGTGACCTATAAATTTGTCTGCCAAGGTTATAGTTCTATAAACATGGCCCATCCCTATCTTCTCGTTACCGTTGACAACAAATAGTATAGTCAATCTTTTCATTAAGGTTTCAGCAATGAGCCAATCCAGTGGAGTGTCAATATCCATTCCCTCTATCTCATCTAAAACAAAAACATCTATCCTTTTACCAAATCTTGAATTTTCTTTTACAAACTCCCTTTTAGTTATTAAAAATGCACCTGTTTCAAGATATTTTTTAGGCAGATATTGTCTATTTAACCTCTCTTTGAAATCTGGGACTATTTTTCCATTCTCCTCTTTCCAGTAAAGGTGGGTTGCATCAACAACAGGGATTAAAGTATCTAAATTTTTATCTATTAGATACTCTATTGCTTTATCTAAGGTTTCTGATTTAAGTAGTGGAGATGTTGGCTGTAAAGTAATCACTATATCGTATTTTTTCATTAACATACGTTCCATATAATTTACTGCATCATAGATTACAGGATCTAAGGTAACATCATCCTTTGCCAATTCAGAGGGCCGTTTTCTTAAATATACTTTATAATTGGAGGCATAATCTAAAATATCTTCATCATCTGAGGTAACAACAATATCATCTATGTATTTACTTTCTAAGGCATTTTTTATCTGATAATAAATTAAAGG
>DQVU01000175.1 GCA_015661585.1 Methanothermococcus okinawensis
GAAGACTAAAATTATAATTATGAATAAAACTTTTTAAATTAACAACACCCTCGAGGATCTCCAATAAAAATAATAAGAATAATTAAAATAAAAAAATTCTTAAAACACCTAAAATAAAGAAATTCGGACAAAAAAGTAAAATATAACTTTTATCCCCTAGACTACACTATGTACTGGAGAAGCAAGTTAATATTCTCCACCAAATGGAGACTGTTAGGTTTCCTATCTACTTTGTCTTAACTATGGAAGTCTATAATAGAGAACTCCATTTATCTCCGCAGTACTCAGAATTTTGATAATAATAAGAAATTTTATTACATTTGTAGTAATTATTATAACCTTAGTTCTCATCAAGGTAGTGATTAAAAAAATAAATAAAATTAACAACTTCTAATTATTCTTTCCTTATTATTTTTTATTATTTTTTAAACTATCACCTTGATGGGAACTAAAGTTTATTATAATTTTATGTTGAAATAACACTGTCCCAACTTCATCAAAATAATTAAAAATTCAAAAAAAATTATTTTTTAATTAACTTCACAATAACCCTATCTACACTGACTTTACTTACAGGAGAGGGGAAGGTATCTGTACCTACTACCTCATTGGCACCACTTACATAGAGTTTGTTAAGAGCATCTCCAATGAGGATGGGATGTACACAGGCAACTATTATCTTATTTGCCCCCTGTTCTTTCAACATCTTTATAGCAGTTGCTACTGTCCCTCCTGTAGATATTATATCATCTACAATGAGCACATCTCTATTCTCCACATCTAAATTCTTAGGAGTCACCTTTATCTCGGTAGGAGATATCCTGGTTTTTTCTAAGTAGTCGTATTCACAGCCTATAACCTTAGAGGCTTCCTTAGCTAACTCCACAGCTCCCATATCTGGAGATAGTACAACGGGATTATTCAGTCTATCCTTTACGTACTTTGCCAACTCTCCTACAGCACTTCCACATATAAAGGGCACTTTAAAGAAGGATTTTATATGTGTTTCATGAGGATTTATTGTAATAACTTTATCAAAGAGTTGGGAGTATACCTTAGCAAGTCCTCTAATACTTATAGGTTCTCCAGGATTGAACTTTTTGTCCTGTCTTGTATAGGCCAAGTAAGGTGCCACCAAGGTTATAGATTTAGCCCCCTCATCTCTCAGTATGTCACTCATCAGGATACTCTCTACTACAGCATCGTTCTGGTTGTTCTGACTCTGGATAAAGATCACATCCTCGTTATTTATGATATAGCTGTCCTGAATCCTTATATACAACTCTCCATCTGGAAACCTTTTAAACTCTGTCCTTAGAAGTTTACAACCAACTAACTTTGAAACCCTGTAGGCCAACTCTTGAGAGTTTATACCAGGTACTACGATCACTTTATCACCTTTTACTTTATATTATATTAATTAAAGAATATAAATTAACCATGTTCCTTTTTGCTTACACCTCTATTTCTACTTTACCTTATTACTGGGATTGATATTTCAACGAAATCGTTATTTCTCCTTGAGCACCTTATCATTGATAACTACTTAACATACTTTAATATTTCCCTTAGATCCCTTCTATCTATGATAACATCGGCGTTTTTCTTCAGTATCTCCTTTGCACAGAATGCTATTCTAAAACCTGCCCTCTTAAACATACCTATATCGTTTGCACCATCTCCCACAACTACAGTATCCTTTAAATCTATGTTTTCCCTCCTTGCAATTTCCTCTAAGATATCTCCCTTTGCAGTAGAACTCATCACCCTACCTCTTACCTCACCAGTTAATTTTCCATCCTTAACTACAAGTTCGTTAGAGTATGCATAGTCTAAATTTAGATCTCTCTTTATCCTCTCTGTAACGATGTTAAATCCCCCACTTACTACACCTACAACATATCCTCTATTTTTAAGTTCTTCTATAGTCTCCCTTGCACCCTTGGTTATTCTCAATTTTGAAACCAGTCCCTTTACACTGTCTATCGGTAGTCCCTTTAAGAGTGCTACTCTCTTCCTAAGGGATTTCTCAAAGTCTATCTTTCCATTCATGGCATCCTTGGTGATTCTCTTTACCTCCTCCTCTACACCAGCCAGTTTAGCCAGTTCATCTATCGTCTCCTCTTCTATTAAAGTACTGTCTAAATCAAAGAGTACAAGACCCTTTTTATTTTTTTTCATCACATCACCAATGTTAAAAAATTATAATTATTAATAATTTGCAATATAATTTTTAAATATTTTATAGTCCCATAACCCTGTATCTCAATAAAAATAGAAAAAAATAAAATAAAAAGAATTAAAAATCAAAAATAGGAAAATCTCCAGATTGTTTAATACTTAAAAAGAACAATAGCGGTAAAAAAGTAAATCCCCTCATTATCTCTTGGAACCTCAATAATTATTATAAAAATAGTAATAAAATAAAAAATAACAAAAAACTGTTTGAAAAATAAAAACTCTATTTACCTGAATAATAGACATATTCCCCTGTGCTCCTGAATATTGGAGGAGGGAGAGAATTTCCCTAATATCTCCTAACTACAACTGGGAGAGAACCCTTATATCTTGACAGAAATTTCTCATCATATCCTCAGTATTATAAAAATAATAAAAAAGTTAAAAGGAATTCTATCCTACTACCCTACTACTCAGTATAAACCAGGGGGAATAAGACTAAATTTTACTTTTTTATCTGCATTTGCTCTTTATTTAGGCATTAACATGATGTATGAATATTTTGTTCATGACTATAACTACCTCAATAACAAATTCTTTACAAAGTCCTTCTTTTTAATAGCCTCCCTACAGGCCTCCTCTATCTTTATCTTCATAAGTTCAAATTCCTCCCTATCAGGTTTCATCCTATCTACAACCTTCTTTACAGGGGTATAGGGGGACTCCCTAAACCTAGGAATAAGAGGTACTCTCCTATCTCCCTCTACTATATAACTCCCCTCTCCCTCTTTCACCTCTCCTACCATCTTAGCGCCAGTTTTTTTCATTATCTCATCTGCATACTCCTCGGGAGTTATTATCAATAGACTGTCTATGGATACACCTAAGGGATCTATATTCAACTTTTTCAACATCTCTAAAACCTTGGGATTTATAACATCGAGTACCTTATCCATATAGAACTCTAAGGAAACCTTGGCAGATCTTGAGATCTCATAGGCATCTCCTCTAAGTCCTCCATTTGTTACATCTGTCATAACGTGGATATACTTCAGTAGATCATTCTCGAATATCTTCTTACATGCTTTCAAGAAATCTATATTAAGAGTCTCATAAACTACTGAGAACATCCCATGGTATATGGCAGTTGTTGCTATGGTACCTCCTCCACTCCCCTTAGTCATAAGTATCACATCTCCAACCTGAGCCCTCCTCCTTGCAGTGGGGGTACTATCTTTAATAACTCCAATAGCCCCCACTGCACTTACCATCCTCTCCCCTAACACCATATCTCCCCCTACCCTAAGGGTACTCCCTGCAACCAGTGGCACCCCTATACTCTCAGATACTGCACATATACCTGCTGTAAAATCTAGTATCTTGGACACATCTCCATC
>DQVU01000105.1 GCA_015661585.1 Methanothermococcus okinawensis
AAGAAAAGGTTTTAAAATAAAAACCTCTATTTACCTCGAAATATAAATTTTTGAAAGTATAAGATATCACCGATTCCTGAATGTTGGAGGAAGAGGATTCTCCAAATATCTCCTAACTACACCTGTGGGATAACCTCGTATCATGACAGAATTTTTTCACAATATCCTAATGTTCAGAAAATAATGGCTTATTTTTTTATTAATTATCCTTTATTGAGATTTTTATAATTATTTTTTACTTATTTTTCATTATAACAATTTTATTTTCTTTTAATTACTACTTTGATGGAACTAAAGTTAAAAATTAGTGTAATCAAAAAAATAAAAATTTAAAAATGTTAAATACCCAGTAAAGAGCTAATACAGTGGAAAGTAAAATCTCGTCGTTGTCCTCTGCCTTACATGGAGTACTATGGAGGAGATTGTTAATTCTACTTTTTAGGATTTTTATTTTTTTATTATTATTTTTATCAGAGATTTTTGATAGGAATTAGGGTAATAATAATTATAATAGTAGGACGTTGTTATTTTCACTATTATATTATGTTTTTATTGAATAGAATTTTTTTTAATTTATTTTTTATCCCTTTTGATTTCTGATTTCACACCTACCTTACACTCAAATACATCTAAAACCTCCAATTCTCTTAGAGACTCCAACAGTCCTTCCCTTCTATCTTCATCTGTCAGTATTATAACAACACCTCCACCACCTGCACCTGAGAGTTTTGCACCGTATCCATATCTACTACCTAACTCCACAACCTTATCTATCTTGCTGGTAGAAACTCCTAACTCCCTCAGTAGTTTATGATTTTTCACCATAAGATCCCCCAACTCCTCCCATGTGGATACTTCCTCAACTTTATTCACTATCTCACCTATGGACCTAAATATCTCCTCCTTCCTCGGATGTTCTGCAACCTCCTTAACAAGTTCAGCAGTTTTCTTCTTCCTCCTTTCGACATGGACCACTAAGAAATGACAACCTTTAAGGAGTTTGTAGAGTTTAGTACCTTCCAAAACCTCAAAATCATTACTGTTTTTGATCTTTAAGACACTGTTGTAGATAACAGTTGCAGTATCTGTAATACTGGCTTTTCCCTGGACCTCTCTCTCTACGGAAAAACATATTTTACATAACTCTTTCTTTGGAATGGAGATGGTGTTGGCAGATAAAAAAGATTTTATCGTAGTAGCTACCACAGAGGCAGAAGACCCCAACCCACAACTTACAGGGATATCGGAGGATATATCTAACTTAAATGGTTTAAAATCTTCATACCCCCTATCTTTTAAGTAATTCACTATGGATTTAATGGCGCAGAGGACGTATTTCACACTACTATTGTAATTCCTTAGGTTTAATGTAGGAATATCCTCTATATTCAAGGTAAGAGATCTTCCTAAATCCCTCAGATTTATAACTATATCCTTCTCACTTTCAAAGATCCTTCCCCTAGTTTTTAGATCTACAGCCATGGAGATGGCACCGTAACCCTCAACTACAGCATGTTCTCCAAAGAGTATAACCTTAGAGGGCACCTCAACTGTACCCTTAAATACCTCTTTCATCATTTCCACCTTATCAACCTCCTTAGGATAACCTCCTCCCTATTCTCCACTCCCTTATCAAATTCTGCCACTAAGTACCCCTTGGTTCCAAAGGTTCCTTTTATCCTTCCCTTTATATTTTTTTCAGGGATCACTACCTCACGTCCAATAAGTCTCTCAGCCTCCTCCTTAGAGTTAGCCAAACCTACGACAAGTACTCTATTTTTATCTGTCTTTATCCTACCTACCTTGGAGATTATCCTTTTAATATTCAACTCCTCAACTCTTCTAAAATCTACTATCTCACCTTTACCACATATCCTTAAGGTCGTAGGTGGTAGATCCAACCTAGTTATAAGTATATCCTCTCCTATCTCTGCCACCGCCTTTTCCTCCAATTGAAATGCACAATAGCACTCTTCTCCTCCTTTAACCTCTCTTAGGATGATGTTCTCCATACTTCCATCTATCTCCATCCTCTTAAAAGGTATCATCCTTGCAGGTATCACCAACATCCCTATATTTAAATGTACTCTTATCCTAGGTTTCAAAGGATATTTAAATAGAGGAGATATTCTTATCTTTGCAACTATATTATCTACAACCTTTAACTTAGTATCTAGAGACGTTAGAACACATCCCCTAAACAGCTCCTTTGAATCTACTCCCTGAACAGCCATCCCTACCCTATCCCCTGAATAGGCTTCATCTACATCCTCCTTACATCTCTGAATACTCTTAACCTTTACAGTACTGTTCAGTGGTAGTACCTTTAACTCATCCCCTACTTTCACCTTTCCCCTAAGTACAGTACCTGTGATAACTGTACCAATACCTTTTATTGGAAATGCATGATCTATGGGCATCTTAAGGTAGTCTTCAGTGTTCCTTACTATCTCCATTTTATCTAACATCTCCCCTATAGTATCCTTTAACTCCTCTATCCCAATACCCTCCTTTGCAGATATCTTGAGTATTTTACTTTCCTTTAAATTCTCCGTTGAGTTGAGTATCGCCCTCATGAATTCCTCAGTCCTTTTAATTTCTTCCTCAGAGGCGATATCTATTTTATTTATAACTACTAGAGTAGGTATGTTGAAGTAGTCCAGTATTAGAAGGTGTTCTCCAGTTTGGGTTTTTGGCCCCTCCTTGGCATCCACCACCAAAAGGGCCAGATCTATGATCTCGGCAGCACCAACTACCGCCCTTATGAGATCTGCATGTCCAGGAGCATCTACCAAGGTAATTAGGTAATCTTTCAACTTAAAGAAGGAGAAACCAAGATCTATGGTAATACCCCTTCTCTTAGATTCTGGTAATCTATCTAAGGAAGATGTTGAAGGTATCTCTGTTAGGATCTTTGCCAAGGTTGTCTTCCCATGGTCTATATGTCCAAATATACCTACGTTTATATTCTTCACCATTAATATCACCATATATTTTTTAAATACCTCTATCAAAGTAATTAATTAAAAAATACCATAGTCTCTATTAAAAATCTTGATAAAACAATAATTATGATAAGAATAAAAAAATAAAGAATAAATAAATCAAAAAACAGATCTTCTTAAATACCTATAAACACTGGAGGAGAAATACCTTGAGAGATAAATGTGATTCTACTTTCTTTCTATGGTATTTATTATTTTTTGATTTATTGTAATATAGATTTTTATTTATTTTTTTAATTATTGCTTTGGTAAGTAATAATTATTATTAATACTGGTATCACAGTTATATTAATTAAACTCTTTTACAGGGAGATATTATGGAGATTATCCCAGTACTAGATATAATGGATGGTATGGCAGTTTGTGGTAGAGGTGGAGATAGAAAAAACTACAGGCCCTTAAAAACAGTTTTATGTAACTCATCAAACCCTCTAGAGGTGGCAAAAAGATATAGAAAGGAGGGAGCAGAGAAGATATATATCGCAGACTTAGATGCTATAATGAAGAAAGGCAATAACTTCCATATAATAAAGGGTATAGAGGGATACAAGATCTTAGATGGAGGTATTACCTCGAAGTTGGAACTGGAGAATCTTAGATCTTTAAATATATGTGACAAAATCGTCCTGGGGACAGAAACCTTAAGAGATTTAGATCTGTTAGATGAAGATATAATACTTAGTTTAGACTTTAAGAAGGGTGAGTTGTTAAGTCCCATAAACTGTACCTTAGAGGAGATCTTAGATAGATTAAATAAATCTATACCTCTAATAGTACTAGATATATCCTCTGTAGGTACCCAAAGAGGTATAAATTGGAATCTGGTGGAGGAGGTTATGAAAAAGGTAGAAAATCCTATATATGTTGGTGGTGGAGTAAGGGATGAGGAGGATCTTAAAAGATGCTACGATATGGACATTCAGGGAGTACTTATAGGCACTGGGATACACAGGGGCACTTTAAATCTAAGGAAGATAATTGAGAGATATAGGGATTAAGGTGGTATGTTGCTAAGAAGAATAGATGCAATAAGAATACTTATGGAATATATAAGAGATGAAATAGTAGTCTGTAATATAGGATTTCCCAGTAGGGAGTTATACCATATAAAGGATAGGCCAGAGAACTTCTATATGTTAGGATCTATGGGCCTCTGTTCCTCCATAGGCCTAGGTTTAGCTCTATCCCTGAATAAGAAGGTAATAGCCATAGAGGGGGATGGATCTCTACTTATGAACTTAGGTACCTTATCTACCATAGGTTATACACAGCCAGATAACTTTATACTCTATATTATAGATAACTCAGCCTATGGTTCTACAGGTAATCAGAAAACACATACAGTAAATACCAGTCTATGTGGAATAGCAAGGGCCTGTGGAATAGATGCTGTGGAGGTGTCTCAGGAGGAAAATCTAAGAAGGGTAATAGAAGAAGCCCTCAAGGATAACAAAACTAAGGTTATAGTAGTTAAGGTAGAGCCCTACAACGAGAAGGTTGGGAACGTCCCTCTACATCCTATGTATATAAAATTCAGGTTTATGGAGAGTATAAAACGCCATAGAAAAGATAGTAATAATGCTGACTGATATCCTTAATTCCCATTAAAAATTAATTATAAAAATAAAAATGACGAAAAACTAAGAATAAAGTTAAATAATTATTGGAGTAAGAATAATAAAAACCCTTAGATAAATAATTAAAAAAAATTAAAATCATAAATATCTCAAAATATTTTTTTAGAACACTGAAATAAGGTAGAAAATCTTACTGTGATATCCACAGTTGTATTACAAATGTTTAAAATTTTATATTTGGAATAAGAGTTTTTTATTTTAAAAAACCTTTTGCTTATTTTTTTATTTTTATATATTATTATTTTTATCGTTTTTTTTTTTTGAGGGAACTATGGTTTATTTTTTTAGTCTTAGATTATCAGACAAACTATTTAGGTCATGGTTTTAGAATAGTTCTTCAAAAGCTAGAAGGGAGTAGTTGTAGTAATAAAATGTCTATCTCACAAATATGCGAGCGTCCGCTGAATTCCTTATACTCTATAGAGAGTTAATATCATCATTTCATAAATCTATCTTATCTTGTAGTCTCATCTTAACAGTTTTGGCATGGTTGTACAGTCCCTCGATCTCTGCAAGGGTTATAACAGTCTCAGATATACTTTCCAATCCATCTCTACTAAGTTCCCGTACTGAGATCTTCTTTAAGAAGTGATCTACACTTAAACCTGAGTACATCCTTGCACAACCACCAGTTGGTAGGACGTGATTAGTTCCAGTGGCG
>DQVU01000027.1 GCA_015661585.1 Methanothermococcus okinawensis
CCCATCTTTGATATATGAAGGAGTATAGCGAGAGCTATAGGCATCATCATCATTGTAGTTGCAGTGTTAGATATCCACATACTGAGGAACGCTGTAGCTACCATAAATCCAAGAATAATTTTTCTAGAACTTGTACCAATCATCTTGATTATTATAAGGGCCAGCCTCCTATGGAGCCCCCATTTCATCATTGCAGCAGCTATCATAAAACCTCCCATGAAGAGAAAAATTATCGGAGATGCATAACTTGGTGCGACCTCCCTGATCTCACTGACTCCGAGGATTGGGAGAATTATTAAAGGTAGCAGGGCAGTTGCAGGAAGAGGTATCGCCTCACCTATCCACCATATTACCATTAGTAAGGCTAAAGCTGCAACATACTTCATCTCAGTGGCTTTCTTATTGATCTCCTTGTAACTCTTAAGATCTTTCTCCTTCAACCACTCTATAAATGCTAACGTATCAGTTATTTCTCCATCTTTTACCATCCCAAGTTTTGAGGCTTCTCCAAGTATCTCGTTATCTAATTCCACGAGATCGATGGCTGTGTCAAAAAATGTATATGGCGTGGGAATTAACAGGAGAGCTGTAAACACAAGTAGTCCAAGGATGAGAGATATTTTCTGTCTTTTCGAGTATCTTTTATCTTCTCTATCTGGAGTGGGCCCAGTGAGTGTATCTGAAGTAGATCCTTTACCTTTCGGTTCTTCTTCTCTGATTATATCATATCCTCCTACCTTGAAGTGAATTTGGAAGGGATTTGTAGATGTTAACAAGAGGCCACCTCCAGATCTTCTTTAGCCATTAATAAAATTTGAGAATTCAAAATTATAATACAACATTTATATCGAAATATATGATTAAACCAAAATAGTATAAAATAATAGAGTAAAATCTCACGTCATCCTCTAAGATATATCTTGATAGGAGTAGAATCCTTAAACCTTTTTCTCCTTAGAGATCTTGGCCTATTGCAATTTTATTGATTAGGACCCTCTCAACAAGGAATAGTTGAGTTTTTTATTATATAATTATTTATCTTTATTGAACTTCTCCATAGTTGTATATTTACTACACAAAAAATAATTTAGAGGAAGCTCTTAATCTTTTCGGTTTTTAGAGTATTCTATAACCCCAGTTCCTATTAAAAACCGATAAAAATAATTATAAAAATAATAAGATAAAAAATAGAAAAAAAGGTTGTTAAAAAAATAAAAAACTCTAATTATCGACTCCTGAATATTTCTCATTATCCCAGTATTTAGAAAACATCCTGAGATAAAGGTATAGTTAATATTTTCCCCAATCTTCTTTTAAAAATTTATATTTGGGTTTTTTATTTTTTAAACCTTTCCTTATTTTTTATCATTTATTTTTATAATAATATTATTTTTTATTTAATTTTATTTAAAAGTATTAACACTCCCTTCCTTTCAACAAACTCGATAAACCTTTTATAAGTCGGATGGATTTTGAGGGTTTCGCAATCTCCAATAACTATTAACTTTCTCTTCGCCCTTGTCAGGGAGACGTTCAACCTCCTCATATCTGTTAGGAATCCAAGTTCCCCATCCCTATTTGAACGGACAAGGGAAAGAATTATCACCTCCTTCTCCCTCCCCTGATATCCATCTACAGTTTTCACCTCCACTCCATAATTTCCTATTAAAGTATCTATCAGATCTCTCTGATCCTCGTAAGGTGTTATAACACCTATGGACTCTGGCGGTATATCCATCTTTATTAATCCCTCTAAGATCTTCTTAACAACTTCTGCCTCCAGGGGATTCTCCCTTGAGGTGGAACCTTTCCTCTGTTTCTCCCACTTCTCAGGGTGTTGGGAAGTGTCCACAAAAATTAATGGCTCCCTGGGATCTAAAATATATTTCCAGAGCTCTTCAAGAGATGTCTCCTTAACACCTAGATCCAGGAGGGATATATTTTTAACACCTTCATATGCCCTAATTTTTCCCCTATAGAATTCCCTATTTGGAAACTCCATAAGTTTCTCGTTCATCCTGTACTGTATCTCAAGGATCCTACTCTTTGAGGGGTATAACTCGATAAGTTTTTCAAAGAGTGTC
>DQVU01000130.1 GCA_015661585.1 Methanothermococcus okinawensis
AGGTTGGCGGAGAAACTCCTTCAGGATGAGAAGGAGAGGGCTGAACATATGATGCTGGTAGATCTGGCAAGGAACGACGTCAGGAAGGTTTCAAAGCCAGGATCTGTTAGATTAAAGAGGTTCTTTGAGGTGGTTAGATACAGTCATGTGCAACACATAGAGAGTGAAGTTGTTGGAGAGTTGAGAGAAGATATTACAATATTCGATGCAGTGGAGGCGTCCTTTCCAGCAGGTACCTTAACTGGAGCACCTAAGTACAGGGCTATGGAGATAATAGATACCGTGGAGAGATCTAGGAGAAGAGTGTATGGAGGGGCTGTAGGTTACTTCTCACTAAATAACTACGGAGACACTGCAATTGCAATAAGGATGGCTGAGATAGAGAGAGATAACCTTATAAGGGTGAGGGCTGGAGCGGGAATAGTGGCGGACTCTATACCAGAGAATGAATACATAGAAACTGAGAGGAAGATGGCAGCAATTATGAGTGCCCTGAATGTTAATAGATAACGGTGAAACTATGATACTTATTATAGATAACAGGGATTCCTTTGTATGGAATTTGGCGGAGTATGCCTCTATCTACGACAGTGTAGAGGTGGTGCCAAATACTATAACTGTGGAGGAGGTTAGAGAGATAGATCCCTCGGGAATTATCATCTCCCCAGGTCCTGGAAGTCCAGAGAAAAAGAGGGACGTTGAGAACTGCCCAGATATTGTAAGGAGTGTAGATGTACCTATATTAGGTGTCTGTTTAGGGCATCAGATCATCGCTTATACCTTTGGGGGAAAGGTGGGGAAGGTATCTCCTGTCCATGGTAAGGCGTCTCTAATAAAACATGATGGAAAGGGTATATTTAAAGGTGTAAAGAACCCTCTTATGGGAGGTAGATATCACTCCCTGGCAGTGCTCGAGGTGCCTAAGGACTTTGAAGTTAGTGCTGTTACTGTAGGTGAGGAGAGAATAGTGATGGGTATAAGACATAGGTACAAACCTATTGAAGGGGTGCAGTTTCACCCTGAGAGTGTGCTTACAGAGTGGGAGAGTAAGGAAGGTTTGAAGATAATTAAAAATTTTGTGGATATTGCTAAGGAGTGGAGAAAGAAGTAATAAATATACAATAAATAAAGAGTAAATCTATTATTACCTGTTGTAAGCCTTTAGGATTAAAAGACGGCATGAGATTTTTTAACTTTTCTACTCAAAGGTGTCTAATTCCAACGATATCGTAAGATAGGTGTTTTTTATCCTTTTATTTTATAGCCAAAACATTAATAATAAATTAAAAATAAAAAAAATATAATAAGTAAAAAAAAATAACAGAAAAAATGAGGTAAAAACCTTTAAAAAAGATGGGTTAACAGAAATTCCCCTGCTTCTCTAGTACTTATGATAGCTCAAAGGGATAACGGTTAGATTTTTCTTCTTCACTCTTTTTATTCTTTGTTAAGTTCTAATACTTTTATATTTTTTTAATATTTTATATTAATTTTTATAATACATTATTATTTTTATCGAGGTCCTTAATGATTGTTATTGTTTAAAAAGTAATCAATTATAATAAAATAAGTAAAAATCACACCATATAAAAACAACGGGTGAATAAAATGGAGGATAAAAAAATAGAATCACCGAAAAATAGTAAAAAAATGGAAAATGAAAAAAGGACAGAATATAAGAGAAAGAGGTATTCCCTTGAGGATCTTATATCCTTAGCAGAGGAGATAAAAGATAAAGTCCTAAGAGAGAAAGTTATAGAATTTCTGAAGAATCCCTTTCCAACACATAAGGATATTGAAAGTACAAACGTCCCTCTTGAGGACTCACCTGCCAGTATTAGATGGCATCACAAGTATAAAGGGGGTTTAATTGAACACACCCTCGCTACAACAAAGATAGCGTTGAAGATAGCAGAGGCTCTTGAGGAGGTATATAACCTAAGCATCAACAAAGATGTGCTGATAGCAGGGGGACTACTTCATGACATTATGAAACCCTTTAACTATATAGAGGATATTGAAGGTGAGAGGTACGATCACATCCCAAAGTTCCACTTAGAACATCTTACCTTAGTAGTTGCCGAACTCTACAAGAGGGATTTCCCTATAGAGGTTATAAAGGTGGTGGCCTCCCATCATGGAGAGTATGGATCTATGAAGCCAGATTCCATAGAGGGATGGATCCTTCACTATGCAGATACTATAGACGCTTTTCTAAACGATATCGCTATTAGGATATGTCAGGCGAGGGCTAAGGATATAGGAATAGATGAGATTGAGATATACAACCTATTTACACCCTTGAAAATATACGAGATTAGGACTAGAGAAGGTAGGGAGAAGTTAAGAGAGAGGTTAAGTGAGATATTTAATGTAGAGGGTGAAAAAGAGTAGAACAATTAGTCCCGCCAGAGAGAAGTAAAAAATAACAACAGAGTGATTTTTCTCTGGTGCCAGGTGCTGGGAGAGAAGGAATTGAGTGCAATCGGTAGAGAATAGATAAACTTGATAATTTTCTATTTATTAATTTTTATAATCTTACAAGTGAAAACCTCACCCTTAGAGTGAAGAAGAGATTGTTGTTATTAAAAACTAATTTCCATTAAAGTCTTGTTAGGGAGAATTTTGTATGGAAACTAAGAGTTATAACGGAATTCTTTCACTATATCCTAATATTCAGAAACGTCTTGAGATATGGATATAATATATTTTTTATTATATTTATTTTTTAATTATTATTATTTTTATTATTCAGAAATATTTAGAAGAAGATAAATTTTTAAATATTTAATTTTTATTTAATTTTATTTATATCTTACTTACCACAACCTCAAGAGCCTTCATAAAGGCATTCTTCTCAGGTATTACAACTGCAACTGGTACCCTTACAACTTTCTCAATACTGGAACTTACTATAGGTGCACATATTATAGCCTTGACCCCCTCTCTCTCCGCCTGGATGGCAGCAACTATACAGTCCTCCAAGGAATTTGCAGGATACTCCTTCAATAGGTATTCCTTACCCTGGACTTTAAACACCTTAGTTTTTATATTATTTAGAGAGGGCCTGGCAGCAATAACTGCTATCTTATCCATTTCCTCATCTTTCATTTCAAATTTTTTTACAGTATCAACTATTTTTTTAAGAGTGGATACCCTAAAATCTCCTCCCTGAAGTATCTTGTAGAGGGTACTGTATGGAATGTCTGATATTTTTGAGAACTCCTTCAGGGAAATGTTAAGTTCCAGTAGTACCCTTTTAAATTCCTCTGCAAACCTGTTTGAATCTATGCTTAACAGAAGTCTCTCGTAGGCTCTCATAATCTCTCCCTTAACTCCCTCTCAAACTCCTCCGAGGCATTAACCATAACCTTCAACTTCTCATAGGCCACATCTACAGGTAGAAGCCTCATACCACAGTCTGGATCCACCATGATGTATTCATTTAACCTCTTCAACAACTCTTCATTACTCTGTACCTCTGAAAATAAAGGGTTGTTCTTTAGTATCTCCAGGGCCTCATTTAGTAGATCCTTAACATCCTCAATGGACTCCACCGACTTTACCTTGGTGTTTATACATCCAAAACCTATTTTTTTATTTGTTTCCTCCAATATATCTAAATTTTTTCTATTAGATGCAAACTCGTGATCTAGAATATCTACGTTGAAGGTGTTCAACTCCTGGAAGATATCTGAGACATCTCCACATACATGTAGAACTACAGGGATCTTGATATTTTCACTTATCCTTTTAATCGCCCTCCTTGCAGTATTTAAATCGTAGAGACCTGTGGATAGTATAGGTTCATCTATCTGTATCATAGACACGTAATCCTGGATAGATTCTACCTCCCTCTTCAGTGCATTTGCCAGATCGTATATTAAGGTTTCGTCCCTGTTGTCTGTGTAGTAGTCTTCCACCCTCACAGATCCTGCAATGGTACAGGGTCCTGTTATTATTCCTTTGATTCCCTTTTTTTCATTGGAGTATTTGTTTATTATCTTCCTAACGAACTTTATATCCTTTAAGGTAATAGGTTCAAGGAATTCAACCTTTCCCACAACCCTTTTACCCTCAAAACCGTAGAGACCATTTACAAATATCTCCACCATATCTCCCCTTACCTGCCCATCACTTACTATATCTATACCTGCATTTAACTGATCCCTAACTGCCCTCTCAATAGCGTATCGGTACCTGTCGTAGATACCAAAGACATCCAATGCCTTCTCCCATAGATTCTCAGGTTCCTTTGTAACCACTGGATAACTACCAACTACAGTTTTTATCATAACAACCACTAAAATTAAACTATCTAATGATACTAACTAAGGTACATTATCTTACAACTCTTATAATCTCCTACCAGCGAGAGATTCATTCTCCCAATGTTTTAATAAGATATTCTACTCCCAGTGCCCAGAATGTCTGGAAAGATAAACACTTCTTTTTTTAGAAGGTTTAACAATTTCGATTTTAACTAATAACTATTTACCTATTTTTATTAATAATTAAAAATAACTATATATTATTTTTTTTAATTTAACCTTTACTAGAGAAAGGTTAAACTATTAAATCAACTACTTTATTGTCCTTTATAAGACCAAAATCTGTTATCTTCAGATCTGGGATCACAGAGAGGGTTAAAAAGGACATAGTTAGAAAGAGATCTCCTTTAAAAAAGCCGTAGTCTTTAATTGTATCCTCTATAGACAATATCTTTCGGTATATGTACTCTCCATCATATCCCATTATACCACCAACTTCCAATTTAAGAGATTCTACAACCTCTCCCTCCTCTACGACGATGAAACCTCCTCCCATATCCTTTAAACTATTAACAGCAAGTGTTATATCTCTGAGATCATTTCCAACTACCACTACATTGTGGCTATCATGGGCATAGGATGAGGCCAAAGTACCCCTTTTCAAGAGTTTAATTAAACCCTTACCTATATTACCCGTGTTCTTGTGTCTCTCTACAACGTATATTCTATTCAGTCTGTTTCCCTCTAACTCTTCTATTACCCTGGGGACCTCCAGGATTTCCTCCTTTGTAATTAGGGAATCCTTTACAGGTACAATGATCCTCGCAGATCTATTCTCTTCAACATCTATATCTATCCCTCTTATCAAAAAATCCTCCTCTGATTTGTAAGTGTAATTCAATTTATTACTATCTTTGATATATTTTTTATATATTTCACTGTTACCTCTACTCTTTGATCTAAAAATAGGATACTCCTCTAAGAACCTTCCCTTTATTATAACCTTGTCTATCTTAAATTCCTCCAAGTTATCGAAGATAATGAGATCTCCGTAGTTGGAAGGTTTTATCCCTACCTCAAAGTTGAAGTAGTTTGCAGGGTTGACAGTCACCATCTGGATTGCCTCTATAGGAGATACATATTTAGTGGCCTTCCTTAAGATCTTTAATAGATAACCTTCCCTTAGATCTCTTATAGATATATCGTCACTTACAAGTAGTATATTCCTTATATCCCCAATCTCCTCTCTAATCTTTAAGAGATGGATATTCTTAGAGACTGTCCCTTCTCTTACCATCACCTTCATACCTAACCTCAACTTCTCCAGAACCTCCTCCTGAGAGGTGCACTCATGATCTGACATTATACCCTTTCCAATGTATAAATTTAGATCTAAACCTCTCAACTTAGGAGCATGACCATCTACTATCTTAGAGTATCTCTTGGCAATCTCTATCTTCTTCACTATCTTCTCATCTTCATTTATAACACCGATGTAATTCATTACCTCTCCAAGGCCAAGTATCCTATCCTTATATAAGGGATTCTTAAACAACTTCTCTACATCTTCAACTGTGATCTCCGCCCCACTGGTTTCCATCTCTGTTGCCGGTACACAGGATGGAACCATACAGTAAACTTCAAGTACTCTACAACTGTTTATCATAAATTCAATACCTTTAACTCCCAATACGTTGGCAATCTCATGAGGGTCTATTACAACCTTGGAGACGCCATTTATCAGGGCATACTTTTCAAACTCTGAGGGTATAACATGAGAGGATTCTATATGGATATGGCTATCTATGAAGGTTGGAGATACATACCTACCCTTTAAATCTAACACTTTGATATCTGTTTTTACGTATCTCCTTAACCTGTTAATATTCACCTCATCCTGATAATCGACGAAAAGGATCCTATCCTTTAGTATGCCTATGTTACCCTTCAGGATTTCTCCGGTATATACATTGATTATATTGCCGTTTTTTAAAAGTAGCATATTCTTCCCTTTCCTACTGATAGTTAAATACAAATATCTAATAGATCTTTCCTGAACACTAAAGTAGATATATCTCTTTTTCTTTTTTACAACTTCTCCATTATTTTTTTATATTATTTTATAATAAATTTTTATAGTAATAAACAAAAAAAATAGTAAAAGATTAGTGAATAAAAAAAGAGATAAAAACTTCTAAGAAAAGGGATTAACTGAGATCTGCATTACTTCCCAGTGCACAGTGTAGTCCTGGGATAGAACTTATTTTATTTTTTCATCCGTATTCGTTCTTTATTTCAACTCGAACATTGGAGGAAGGGATTCTCTGAATATTCTTTCTTTTAGTCACTACTTTAATGGGAACTAGTTTTTTATTTTTATTATTATTTTGATGGAACCAAGATTATAAATTATTAACTACACTATCAGCTTTTTGCCAACGTGTCCATATATAAAGTTGTTCAATTTACTTAAAATCTTCGTAGCGTATAGACCTGTGCAGTGGAGGGGCATTATAAATTCAAAGTTGTGCATAGAGAGATAATCGTATATCATTTTTATATATTCCTTTGAGGCGTGCATTAGATGGAAACCTCCCACAACTCCCCTAACCCTCTTGTTTATCTTCTTAGCGTATTCTATAACGTTGATTATCCCACTGTGGGCACATCCTGTAAATACTACATCCTCAACAATTATAAACATATCGTCATTTACGTAGTCTATTTTATGTGTTCCGTCTTCCAACACCATATAAAATGGATCTTTCTCGTAGGGGAGCAACCTTTCAACTTTTCCAGATACTATCATATCCCTTTCATAGTGGGGTTTATCATCTACAAGTATTAGATTCTCCCTCCTTAGACACTCCTTCAGTTTTTTATCTATCCCTATGTATCTTCCCTCTATATATCTATCTACAAAGGCTTCTGGATGGATATAGATAGGTATCTTAGGCCTACTTTCTCCTTTCTCTATAAAGTATTTCAATCCATCTGCATGGTCGTAATGACCATGACTTATAACTATACAGTCAAAGTTGTCGTCCTCCCCTATTAATTTCAAATTCCTCTTTAACGTATAAGGATCCTGGCCAGTGTCAAACAGTATTTTTTTATCTTCAGTTTTTACAATGATAGATAAACCATGTTGGGCGATATAGGGTTTACTGGCGATGTTATCAATAAGGACTACGATTTCCATAAGAGCCACCTATTAAAATCAACTAGAATATTTAATTTATAAGAAGTTAAATTATTACCAATATATGTAAATGGAAGCTGATATATCTATTAAGTTCTCATGACTTAAGGCTAAATAGGATTTAGATTAAATTTATTATAAATAATAACCTACCTTAGTTTCATACAAAGTACTAAATAAAAATGAAATTATCAATAACAATATAAAAATATAAAAATAATAAATAAAAAAGCCGGTAAATCACTTAAAAAAGGATAAATCTCCTTTATACTATAACTTTCTCAGATATTCTTAGAAGGTTAGGTATGAATTCACCACACTGGTAGGAATTACATCCGTGGTATATCTGAAACTAAAATATAATTAATAATAATCCGACATATGGATCACTTCCATATACACCTTTATACTTTGGTATATAATGGGAACTGGTATTTATTAAACTCTCATCTTGGGGTAACTATGAAGATATTTGGAATAATAGATCTATCCACCTTAGACTATCCTAAGAAATGTTCCTCCGTTGTATTTATGAGTGGTTGTAATATGAGGTGTGGATACTGTCACAACTACATACAGATGAAGAAGAATACCTACAACATCCCCCCCTACAAGGTCTATAGAAGTATAGATCTAACCTTTTCAGAGGCTATAGTAGTAAGTGGGGGGGAACCTACGGTGCAACCCCAGGCTCTAATGGAGTTTTGTAGGATAGTGAAGAGAGAAGGAAACCTCCCAATAAAATTGGATACCAATGGATCCAACGTAGATATTGTAAGGGAGTTGATCCAGGAGGGGCTTATAGATTACTTAGCTGTAGATGTTAAGTGTGCCTTTGAAAAATATTGGGATATTGCCCAATACGACGGTAGTAAAATAGAGAGTAACGTAAAAAAACTTATAAAAATCTGTAAGAAGGAGGGTGTTTTCGTCGAGTGTAGAACCACATATATACCAGAGAAAATGGATAAGAGGGACATCTACACTATTGTTAGGACTGTGAAAGACTGTGATCTCTACGCCCTACAGCAGTTTGACAGGGAGCACTCCTGGAAGGAGGAGTACAGGAGGATGAGAGAACCTACCTTAGAAGAACTTGTAGAGTTGGGAAAGATAGCCAAGGAGTATATTCCCAGTGTCGTTGTGAGATCTAAGGAGGGGATACTATATCTTTAGTTTTATGTATTAATTATTATTAATAAAATAAAAATAATAAAAAACTCAGTTTTCCAACACTTAAAATAATAATATAGTAAAAATAGTGGAAAAATGGTTAAAGAGATAAATGAGGAATTTATCAGACGATCATCTGAATACTGTCATCTAAGGTAGGAAAATGATATATCCTCCCTTTTGGAATTCTGCACCTCTATCAGCGTATATAACTTGTTTTGCTGTTAAAGTTTTAATAATTAATATATTATTTTTAAATAAATTAACTGGGATAGCATGTTAAACTTTGGAACTGCAGGCATACCTCTAAATACAAAACCAAGGACTACTAAAAACGCCTTTTACCTCCTAAGGAAGATGAATTTAAATGCCATGGAGTTAGAGTTTGTCCATGGAGTCAATATAAAAGAGAAAGGTGCCAAGGATCTGGTGGAACATTCAAAGAAGATTGTAGTAAGTGCCCATGCACCCTATTATATAAATCTAAATGCAAAGGAAGAAGAAAAGGTTGAGAGAAGTATAAACCATATAATAAATACTGGGAAGATAATCAACATCTTTAACAAATACTCTGATGCTAATAGAAATATCGTTTTCCATCCAGGGTATTATCTTAAGATGGATAAAAAGGATGTATATAAGATCATGGTGAAGAACATAGGAAGGGTAATAGACTACCTGAAGGAGAACAAGATAAATGTGATGTTGAGGCCAGAGACTACTGGGAGAATTACCCAGTTTGGGGACTTAGATGAGATACTCTCCCTCTCCCAAGAACTTGGAATACTACCCTGTATAGATTTCGCCCATATCTATGCAAGGAGCATGGGGAAGATAAACGACTACAACGCCTTTTACAAGATACTGGAGAAGGTGGAAAATACCTTAGGAAAAAAGGGGATATATGATATGCATATCCATATATCAGGGATTGACTATGGAAAGGGAGGAGAGAAGAATCACCTTCCCCTTAAGGAGTCGAACTTTAATTACAGATCTCTCCTAAAGGCTCTGAAGGATTACGGTGTAAGGGGCACTGTCATCTGTGAGAGTCCGAGGTTGGAGTACGATGCCCTTATCTTAAAGAGGGAGTACGAGGAGTTGGAATAATAGTTATTATAAGTTATTATAAAAACCTTAGTTCCCATTAAAGTAGTAATTAAAATTTTGTTTTTAAACCTTTTCTTTATTTTTTTATTCTAATATTTCTGTAATTATTCTCATTATTTTTAAAACTATCACTTTGAAGGGATGAAATTACTCCACAGTGACACTCTTAGCAAGCCCCCTTGGTTTATCCACATCCCTACCAAGTTTTACAGCCTTATAGTATGCCAACAACTGACAAACTGGTGCATAGAGGAAGGGACTTACCTCCTCCAATACATCAGGTATCTCTATGAGGTGATCCACCGCCTCTATCTCCACAGGTGATATGGCAACTACCTTACCACCTCTAGCTTTTATCTCCTCTATGTTAGATACTACAGATCTGAAGAGATTACTACTGGAGGATGGCACAAGGGCTATAGTGTCCATGTTCTCGTCTATAAGGGATATGGTACCATGTTTCAGAAATCCACTACTCATACCCTCTGCATGTAAATACGTGATCTCCTTG
>DQVU01000014.1 GCA_015661585.1 Methanothermococcus okinawensis
CAGTAAAATAACCATAAATATTCTACAAATCAAATTTAATTTAAACTTTTTTCTTCATGAAATATCAAAAATATTCTTTATCCTTTAAATACTCACATGGTACATCCTTCAATGGACAATCTCTACAATTAGGTCTGTTCTCATAACAGTAATTCCTTCCCACCCTCCATAAAACTTCATCTATTTTCCCAGGAAAATCTGGAAATACCAATCTAGTGAAATTTTAAATATCTGGCCAGTAATATAGGAAATTCTCCCTAGGAGGCGTCCTACTAAATTCGCCCATCATTCTACCATATACCTTAACAACATGAACATCTACAGGAACATCACACAGATTCTTCCCTTCAACTTCAAAGTCAATCCCCTTCTTACTTAATCTTTTCTTCAACCCCCTATACCATGCTCCTACGCCTTTTACAAAGTCCTTTATCATCATAGAAGCCTTTTTAGGCCCAATGCCTGGCAACATTCTAAGGATAAAGTAAATCTCTGGTGCTGTATATTTCCCTTTTTTAAACAGGTTATCAGGATCATTTTCATAACATATTCTTTATTATTTTACAGGTTTTGACTATACAGGACGAGATCTTCTCTAAATATCTTTCACGATCTATCTTCTTCATAAATGATGGCCACTTGTCTTTCATATAACGTTGAAGTAGTTCCTTCACCTTTTCTTTCCCCAATTGATATATTACCTCTGCAGAGAATTCTTTTCCATTAAGTCGTTCATTTAGCCAGTATGGGAATCTCCAGGCATACTCAGCAGTGATTCGCTCCATTACAGATAACGGCTATAATAGGTGCTAGAGGATTCTCCTCTAAGAATTTTTCCTCTTTTTGGCCTATGATAAACTCCTGAGTGGGTATGTACCTCTCTGCTATGTTTTTAAATTATTTTTTTTATAATTTTACTTATTATTTTATTCCTCTTAATATTTTCTCTATAAGATTCAGCATCCTGTAGTTAAGTATCCAATCCATTTCTCTCATACTCCTTATAAGAGGTTCCTTCATTTTATACCATGCCGGACCGTCTGTTACCCATAGAAATTCCACTCCCTTTTCTTTCGCTATCTTATACATTTCAATATAACTTTCCGCTATTGAGATAGGCTTACTTCCAGCTACATTGTAAAAATTACACTCGACAATGAGGACAGGTTTATTATCTCTATAAATTACGATATCATGAGTTTTTCCTCTACTTTTTCCCTTTATAATTGTAGGATATAGTGAAAAGTGTAGATCGTTGTTTACAATTTTGTACTCCTTTCCTACTAACTGTCTAATCTTTTTCTGACACATGTCTTCAAAAATATTTCCACTTCTATTTTTTCTAGTATTGGTATCTACACCTACCTCAACTCCAAGAAGATAATCATGTATATCTTTAACCTCCTGAAATAAATCCATAATTCCCGTTTTTCTACAAAATTCAATAATTTTAGGGATTTTCTCTTCATTAATTTTCGAGTGTTCAAATTCAAAGGTAAGAAACTGTTCCAAATCAGGATCAAAAATATCAATTTTACCATCTTTAACTCTCTCCGCTATAAGGAGAGGGATGATCTCTACTATTTGAGGGTATTTAATAAGTAGTGAATAAAGACGTTTTTCTCGTTTAACTGGGCTTACTTTAGTTAGAGAATTTAGTAAAGATATTTCATCTAGATATTTATTTATAGTACTCTTAACTTTATCCCAATCTACAAAATATTTATAAGTCTTATTGGTAGGTAGTAAGGTATCAAAAAAATAAGTAACGTACTCCTCAAAATCTCTAAAACCAAGTTCCTTAAATTTAACCATCCTCCCACCATTTTACACTAAATTTATATTTCCTATATTCCTTCTCGCTCTCAGGTTTTCTAAAGACAAAGATATGCTCATGTCCTATTAAGTAAAAATCATACTCTCTGCCTCGCCACCTCTCCCTCGTAGTTTTCATATTCCACTGTAACTTAATAATATCCTCTTTTAAAATAAAACCTGCATCTAAGTACGCCTGCATCACCCTAAAGGCAATAGGCACATAGTGTTTATGTTTCCTAGTATCTCCTATCAGTATCGCACAAATTTTTCCTGGTTTTAACACCCTGAAGGACTCCTCTGCAACTTTACCCATCTCCTTTAAATACTCTCCAAAGGGCAGTTGTGAAAGATCGTCATCCTGTTTTTTCTTCCTTGTATAGGTGATTATATTGGCATAAGGTGGATGTGTTGCTATGAGATCTATACTCTCATCCTCGATTTTATCAAGATTTCTAGCATCACCCCAGTACGTCTTAATTGTTGACTCTTTATAGTCAGGAGTAAGGGGGTTATATGAAAAATTTAGACGATCCCTTGCAACCATAACAGCATCGAGGTTTATATCCACCCCAATGGCGTTCCTTCCTAACAACTTCGCCTCTACCAAAGTTGTTCCACTACCCATCATCTGATCGAGAACCCAATCCCCCTCCTGGGTATACTTCAAAATAAGGTTTCTCGGGATATATGGAGACCAATTCCCCCTGTAATCTCCCTTGTGGGTTGCCCAACTTCCTCGATCGGGAAAACTCCATACTGTGGTACGTTCTAATTTGTAATCTTTTGGAGGTGCAAAAGATTTTATATCCCATTTCTTCTGAAGTTTTATTTCCACATCTCCAATTGTTACACTATCCCTTTCTGCGATAAAATCTAGATAATCCTTTTCTGTTACTTCTTTCATTTTTCTGTATTTTTCATTCATGTCTATCTCCCATGTTTTTAGTTATTGTTCCCTTAGGACATTCTGAAAATTTGGTAGATCTTGCCATAGAGATCCTTTCTAAGTATATCACAAGTATTAATAAAATAAGATTTTAACATTCTTTTATATGTATAACATTTTTCAAATAATAAAAAATTAAATATCTTAATGAACATATAAAAATCCTATCATTATCTTCTTTGGAATATAATTAAAATATAATTGGTGCAGTTTTATGATAACTCTTAAATCCCCCTCAAGAATCCATATTGGATTAATAGATCTCAACGGAAGTATAGGTAGAGTAGACGGTGGATTGGGGATTGCATTAGACTACCCTAACTTTCATATCGAGGGTAAAGAGAGTTCAGAGATCGAGATAGAGATAGAGTGTAGAGGAATCCCTGA
>DQVU01000122.1 GCA_015661585.1 Methanothermococcus okinawensis
CTCCCTCTGGGATACTAAACCTACAAGACACCTCTTCCAAGCCTCCTTACATTTTAAACTACATGGTATAAAACCTGATGTTATCACTACAGCAACTTTTCCCTCCTCCTTCAAATCCTCAACTTCCTTGAGATGTTCCTCATCTATAGCGAACCTTACAGATTTAAAGGATTCAATACAACACCTTGGATACCCCAACAACTTTCCATACTCCTCTGCAAATTCTAAACCTGAGTAGATACCTAAGTAGGAGGATACCATAGGATCTATAGCAGGTCTAACTGGAGGTTTGTATTTTTTAACGATTTCAATCTGTTTTTTAAGTCTGGAGATTACAAGGTTGTATATATCATCGTCCATATTCCGTATATAGAGAGATATATTTTTTAGATCATTTTCTGGGTTTTTTCTAATAGATATTATTCTTTTAAGAATATCCTCCATGGATTTGATAGTATTCATACTATCCTCTATTATTTCCCCATTAACTTATAATAAAGATTTAAAAATGAAAGTAAAAGGAATAAAGAGAAAAATCGTATGATCAACATCCTCCGATCGTTAAGACAGTAAAAAAGATCAAAGGAAGATAATTGAACTTAAAGTAAGCATGTATAAAGTTTTGAATAACACACAACTGAAAGCCTCGCCCTTGAAAGTAGAAGGGGGCAGTACAATTAATTATTCATTTTTCAGTGAGATTATATAATTATACTTTATCCTCTCGGTTCCTTTGCCTTAGGTCTCAACTTTGGATATCCACACTTCCTACACCTTTTAGCTCTCCAAGGGTTTCTTGCGTTACATCTTAGGCAGATCTTCTTTTTAAATAACCTGTTCATAGCCTCCTCAAATGCCATACTATCACCATATTTTTTATATTACCTTTTTACTTTTCTACTTAAAAAATCTTTCTCTATCTCCTTAATCTCTTCACACCCTTTACCTGCATAACTTTCAAGTAGATCTCTGTTTAAATCTATAAATGTCTTTGCCCATTTAAAACCATTTAATAGAGATATGGCCTCATTTTTATAGTTTGCGATATATAAAGTTGCAATACATGCCTCCAAGGTTGAAAGTTTGTAGGGTTTTCCATAGTTTACTGGGTTGGCAGCTATAAGGAAAGGAAGACTCCTCTGATTTTTAAATCTTATCCTTTTAAATACCTCCTTGGCATGTTGCCAGGAACAATCGAGAGCTAATATACCGTACTTTTCTATGATATCTTTATCCTCGATGGATACTAAAGTTTTGGAGTAGGGATTTAGTAGCAGAGCCCTCTTAGGTATCTTGCGGTAGTCCTTTATAATCTTTGCCTTATTTAACTTTCCCATCTTAAGTGCAGTACATCTCTTTGGATCACACTGATTTTTATGATATATGTATATCTTCAAGGGATTCACCTTTATGAATATTATAAAATATTGATAAAAATAATTAAAAATCTAATTTTCCTCCAAGAGATAAATAAAGAATTTAAAAGATAATAATAATTAAAACCAAATAGATTAAAATAATTATATATTTATTTATTTTTATCATAACTTTTATTTATAGTTAGATACATAATACGTTTTACATTTATTTTAAAGTATATTCTTGATGTCAATTATTATTATAAAAAATAAGGTAAAAATAACGAAAAAGAGTATTTAAAATAAAACTCCTATCCACCCCGATATAAATTTTTAAAGTATAAACAGATGATTCTCCCTTTACTTCTTTTTCCATCATATCCTAATGTTCAGTAAATATCCTGACGAGATTTATTTTTTAATCACTACTTTGATGGAAAGTAGTTTTTTTTATTATACTAATATTTATTATTCTTAATACTATTACCTTAATACTATTACGGCCAGTTGATTACCTTTGGAATCTCAGGAGGCTCTCCATACTTCTTCTGAATGATCTCTGGCCAGTCCTCGTAGTTGAAACCGTATTGTGCTAAGAATCCCACAACCCACCTTGTTATACCGTAACCTGTACATCCAGTCCATACCTTCCTCCCCTTGTAATCTCTTATGTTAAAACCTTCCACAAAGTGAGTTCCATGGACATTTGCAGAGGTTACTGCAACTCCCTTCCTCTCATCCTTTTCATAGGGTAACCATAATCTCATCTCGTACTTAGGTATCTCTGGAAACTCTATATCCCTATCCTCCTTCTTCCTACCTTCTAAATAGAATGGATCGTCTCCAACTACAGTCCAGTACTCCAAGTCAAGTTTTTCAGCAAGTTTCTCGGCGTATCTCAGTGTCTCGTCCCTAACCTTTTCTACGAACTCTGGACTACCTAACATTACACACTCTATCCTTAAGAATTCATTAACCCTATCAAGTCCCCTAGCTCCACCCCCTTCCCATCTGTATGTCCAACCACTCCTATCTACGAATTTTACAGGTTTATCCACATCTACCAACATATGTTCGAAGAACTGGTAGAAGGGCTCACACTGGGCAGGAGCCAGTACATACCCTGGATCCCTAAGTAGATCTCTCAACTTCTTAATAGGTATCTCCCTCTTTATCATCATTTCAGTGACAAACTCCTTAAACATCTCAGGATCTCTCTTCGGAGGGGAGACGTAGTACATTCCCTCCGGGAGCCCCTCTAAGTATCTCATCTTGTACATGATCTCTAAGGGTATCAACTTGGGAAATAGGCACTCCTCAAATCCAATTTTATTAACACACTCCTCCATTATAAGTTCTTCAAACACTCTAAATAGTCTTGCCATTGGAGGTGTGTAGAACCACTGCCCCTTACCTGGAAACCTCTTAACCCATCCCAACCTCTCTGCAACTTCTGTAGGATCCTCCTTGAAGGTTATACTCCTCTTTGCCTTATACTCCCTTACTACCGTACCTGGTTCTACAGCACATACACGGCGAGTTAGATCCTCCTGGGATTCTAAGTAGTTCTTTACAAACCTTATAGCCCTGTCTATGATGTTCCTTTTAAGTTCTTTTTCCCCTATGTTTCTGAA
>DQVU01000106.1 GCA_015661585.1 Methanothermococcus okinawensis
GAATAGAGAAAATTTTTTCACTCTTTTACTTTTTATTTTTTTATATTCCTTATTTAGGATAGTTTTAGGATTTTTTTTATTTTAATTTTAATTATTCTTAGTATGTATTTATTATTATAGTTTTATTCAAAATCTTTAATGGTTGTTGTTAATTTAAAAAGTTCGGTTTATTACTATAATTTTTATATAAGATTTTTTGATGGGAACTAAGTTGTTAGAATATTTAATAATAAGGGCTGATAAAGGTTCCACATTTTTATAGTTTCGATCTAAATTAAACTTTAAAAAAGTGAAGTTTAACCTGATATTTGGAAAAATAGACGGTAAAGAGATATACTTTACAGCAGAGTTGGAGGAAAAAGAGTGGATAAGTCTTCCAGAGAGAATAAGGAGTAATTACTCTATTACTATACTTTTATTTTTGTACTTTACAACTACTTTATTACTTATTACTTCTCCTCCTATCTCTACCTCCTTTAAAACCTTACCTATAACATAGGCAGGAATGGTGTGATGGTTGGCGATCTCTATAACCTTTTCGCTATCTTTTTTATCCACTATTACACAGAAACCTATGCCCATGTTGAAGGTTCTAAACATCTCCTCATCTGGGACGTTTCCTATTCTCTGGATCTCCTTGAATATGGGATGGGGTTCAGGTAGGTTATCTATGAGGTAGACTACATCCCTCTTCAACCTTCTCAACTTTCTAAATCCCCCCCCTGTAATATGGGCGAGGCCCTTAACCTTTACCTTTTTTATCATCTCCAATACTGGCTTTACGTATATCCTGGTAGGTGTCAATAACTCCTCCCCAACAGTTTTACCATGTGGTAGTTCATGGTGAATATCCATACCTCCAATTTCAAAGAACACCTTTCTAGCCAGGGACAACCCGTTGCTGTGTATCCCACTACTTCTAAGACCTACTATAACGTCTCCCTCCTTAATATCCCTTCCAGTTATTACCTTATCCTTCCTTACAATTGCTAAAACTGTCCCTGCAATATCTATTCCCTTTACAATATCTGGAAGTG
This sequence comes from Methanothermococcus okinawensis, assembly GCA_015661585.1. Classification (GTDB taxonomy): domain Archaea; phylum AGJL01; class Methanococci; order Methanococcales; family Methanococcaceae; genus Methanofervidicoccus; species Methanofervidicoccus okinawensis_D. The sequence goes on from DQVU01000106.1 coordinate 1,038, forward strand.
TTGCGGTTTCTCCCCCGATTAAACTTATATTCGCCTCCTTCAACCCCTCATTTAACCCCTTACCTATCTGTCTCGCTATCTCTTCATCTATATCCTCAACTGCTATGTAATCTACAAGTGCAACAGGTTCTGCCCCTATGGAGATGGCGTCGTTGACATTCATAGCTATCATATCTATGGCTACAGTGTCGTATCTATTTGCCATCTTCGCAACAACCATCTTACTTCCAACTCCATCTGTACAGAGTACAAGGTAGTAATCTCCAAATTCAATGGCACCTGCATAGTGTCCTATAAGTTCCTCACAGGGTTTGAAACTATCATTCCTTTTAAAGGTAATCTGGGACGTCAGTGCCCTTATAATTCTGTCCTCTTTGTATATATCCACTCCAGCATCTCTGTAGGTCACCATGCTCTCTACTCATTTTTTGTTTTTAATAATTATTATTAATAAAAATTATAAATTATAAATAGATTATAGTTACAAAATTATAAAAAATACAGAATACCTTAGTTCCATAAAATCGTTAAATACTTGAAAAAGTAATAAACACCATAAAAGAATAGGGAATTTTAACACTCACTTTCGTTGGGAGGAGAAAAGAGAGATTTTAAGAAGGGATCTTTAATTTTTGGTTTTATACTAATTATTAATTTTATTTTTAATATTTTTTCAAGAATCTCAATAAAATTAATAAATATTTTTGTGGTAAGATGGGACTATCTCTAAGTTCTCTCAAAAAGAGTATATACAACCCCAAGGTATACACCACCCTTGAGATAATAGGAATATTCTGTACCTTGGAGATACTTATCTCTTTTATCCTCTCAACCTACAACCCACCTTATGAGTATATCCTCATAAAGTTAGATTTTGTATCTATATCAATTCTTTCCTTTCACTTCCTTTATAAGTTGATAGGTAGTAGAGATAAGTTAAACTTCCTAAGGAATATCTACAATATAATCGACGCTGTAGTTATTGGGGCTTTTATCTTATACTTCCTTCAGATATACGCTACAAATGCAATTGTCAGTTTAAGGATAATCAACACAGTTAGAATTCTAATACTTCTAAGGATTGTAAAGTTTAAATATCTTAGATTGAGTCGTGAGATAATAAACTTTATCACCATCCTAACCTACAGTTTTATAATATCTAGCTTTATATGGCTGGTGGAGAACGAGGTAAATCCAAATATAAATAACTTTGCAGATGCCTTCTACTTTACAGTAATCTCCCTAACTACAGTGGGGTATGGAGATATCACCCCTGTAACTCCCTGGGGAAAGGGAATAATTGTACTTTCCATCCTATATCTAGTATCTGGACTTATAACTAAGATACAATCCCTCCTCTATAGGGAGTTGGAGAGGAAGAGAAGTAGGGAGTAGTATGATATTAGGTATCCACGATGGACATAACAGCAGTGTCTCCCTGATCTCAGATAGAAGTATAGAGTACGCAATAAGTGAGGAGAGATTTACTAGAAAGAAAAATCAGAGGGGCTTTCCCTCAAATGCTGTAAATCACATCCTGGAAGAAATAGGAGATAGTGTTATAGATCTTATTACAGTTGGAGGTATGTTCAGGAGAGGAGGTAGGTTGAGATCTATAAAGGAATTTCAGAAGAGGTTGAACATCCCTATACTCTACTTCCACCATCACCTATGCCACGCTGCACTCTACAAACTCTCGGACTTCAAGGAGTGCCTAGTTGTCACCATAGACGGTGGAGGTGATGCCCTCTCTGCAACTGTCTCCATAGGTAGTAAGAAAGGTTTGGAGGTTATAGCTCAAAGTGATATAATAGATTCCCTTGGAGATTTCTACGCATCGATTACAGAGGTTTTAGGTTTTAAACCTATGGAGGATGAGGGTAAGGTGATGTGCCTCTCCAGTTATCCTGGGGAGGAGTTGAACATAGGTGTTATTATAGACTACGACAATAGAATAAAGTCATTTAAGAATTACCTGGGGGTTGTAGGGTATGAATCTACAAAGGCGTTGAAGAGGATACTTAAAAGTTATAATATAGATCCTGAGAATATGGACTTTAGAACCAAGGTGAGGGTTGCAAAGTACGCCCAGAGGGTACTTGAGGATGTTGTGTTGAAGATGATAGGAGATTTCTCAGAGGAGACAGGTATCGATAAGGTAGTCTTCAGTGGTGGTGTAGCTCAAAATGTTAAGTTGAACAGGAGGATAGGGGAGTTATACGATGTATATATACCTCCCTTTATGGGGGATGAAGGGCTGTCTATAGGATCCTCTCTACTTATGAAAAAAGATAAGATAGATCTAAAGGACACATACCTAGGATATAATATCTCAGATGGGAGAGTGGAGGGGTTAATAGAGAAGGGATACTTCAAGGATTACAGAGTTACATATCTAGAGGAGAAGGAGATACCTGAAACCTTGGGGAACCTCATAGTGGAGAATAAGATCCTATGTATATGTAGGGGAAAGATGGAGTTTGGCCCAAGGGCATTAGGTAATAGGAGTATTGTAGCACTGCCTACTAGGGAGAACAGGGAAAAACTTAGTAGATTACTGAAGAGAGATAATTTTATGCCCTTTGCACCTACTATACTCTATGAACATGTGGAGGATTACCTTGTAAATCCCAAGTACTGTCCCTTTATGACTATGGTTTTTGAGGTTAGGGATGAGGTTAGGGAGAGGATAGAGGGTGTAGTGCATGTGGATAATACAACGAGGCCCCAAACTTTAAAGAGGGATTTCAACAAAGTGTATTACGATACTATAAGATACATCTATGAGTCTATAGATCTCCCAGTGGTTTTAAATACAAGTTTCAACATCCATGGGGAGCCTATAGTATGCACTGAATTAGACGGGATAAGGACTTTTAGGACTGTAGGTGATGCACTGTTGTTGGGAAATTGGCTGATTGAGAAGAAGAGTATTTAAAATTAATCCTGGTTCCCATTAAAGTGGTAATTAAAAAGAGGTTTTTATTTTTTAATTAAATAATAATTATTATAATAAAATAAAAAAATAAAATAAGAGAAGAGGCAAATGATCATAAAAAAGGTTTAACAGAAAACCTGTCATGCTTTCCTATTACTCAGGTGTGGTTGAGGGGATATAAACTAGGTTTTACTTTTATGTATTAACAGTTTTAAGATTTTTTATTTTTTAATATAATTATTATTTTTTAGTAAGATATCGATAGTTGTTGTTTAGTATAAATAATTTATTCATAATTATTTATAGTTTTAATTTTTTAATTACTACTTTAAGGAAACTAAGTTTTAATAATTCTTTCTTCCATGATTATATATTAATAATAACTTAAAAAACACCGTTTACTACACCACTGGTGATCCCATGTATAGATACTTTGGAACTATGGCAGATATGGGAGTTATCGCCGAGGGAGAAACTCTTGAAGAGGCGTTTAGGGAGGCTGCAAGAGCTCTCACCGACTTGATGGTGGATATAAACACTGTTGAGAAAAAGATTGAAAAGAGGATCACTGTTAAATCGGAGGATCTCTACAGTCTCCTCTACGACTTCCTAACAGAGATCTTAATAATAAGGGACAGTGAAGGTATTATACTCTCAGATTTCGATGTAAAGATAGAGAAAGAAAATGATGGATACAGGTTGGAATGTATCGCCTACGGGGAGGAGTTAGATAGGGAAAAACATAATCCTAAGGAAGAGGTGAAGGCAATTACATACCACAAGATGGAGATAGAAGAAAAGGATGGGAGATATACTATAAAGTATATAGTAGATATCTAATAGGTGATCCTTTGATAAGTGAGGTATTCTCCTCCATAATGGGTGAAGGTAAGTACATAGGAAGGAGATATATATTTATAAGATTTAGAGGTTGCCCACTTCAGTGTATCTACTGTGATGAGAATATCAAAGATAATATTCCCTCCAGGGTTGAAAAGAGCCCAGGAAGTGGTGTATTTCAAGAGTATCCCAATATAGAGAGGGATCTAATAGAGATAGTAAATCACTTAAAAACTCCAGATCTCTTCGCAGTATCCTTTACAGGTGGAGAGCCTCTACTACACCATAAAAAATTAAAGGAGTACTCAGAGGAACTTTGGAATTTGGGGTATAAGATCCATCTAGAGAGCAACGGCATATATCCAGAGAGGTTGTTCTTCTTCGATTACGCATCTATCGATATAAAACTACCTGAACACTTCAGAGGTTTGGATGAGGAAGAGTATAGAAGGATTTACAGGTTGGAGTTGAAATCCATCGAAAAACTGTACAATATGGGATCAGATGTATATGCCAAGGTAGTTGTTATAGGGGAGTGTGATCCAGAGGTTGTTGAAGGTGTTGCAAAAGATATCTCAGATATAGGTGATATTACCTTATGCATTCAACCTGTAACTCCGATAAATGACAATATTAAACCTATTTCCCAGAGAAAACTGTTGGAAATTATGAAACTCTGCGGGAGACATCTCAAAGATAACGTAATGTGCACTCCACAGATACATAAGTACCTAGGGATGTTATAATAGTATTAACCTTTATTGAATCCTCTTTCTCCAATGTTCAGGAGTCGGGATATCTATCTGTTTATACTTTAAAAGTTTATTTAGTATAATATTACTTATTGGATTCTTGATGAGAACTGTTTTTTATACATCTCGATAAAAACCTTATTATGTCTCCATCGGATACTATTCCAACTACTTCATTGTCCTCATCTACCACAGGTAGTTGATTGATGATTTCTCCCTTATTTCCACACTCATCCATCTTTTTTATAGCGTTGATTACAGGCTCATCTGGTTTTATGGTAACTACCTCCTTAGTCATAACATCTCCAACTGTGGTATCCAAGGTATACCTATCTTCTATAAGGTTATGTCCAATATCTGTAGTGGTAACTATTCCAACTATCTTCTCATCCTTATCGACTACTGGCAAACAACTTATTCTGTACTTCAGAAGTTTTTCAAAGGCCTTTACTATACCCTCCTCTGGATAGACGTATATAACATCTGTTGTCATAATCTCCTTTACGGGAGTAGAGGTTAGATATCTTTCCAGATCTCCCATAGTATCCCTGTTAAATATATAAATGTAGTAATACCATTCTATATCACCTAACTGTTGTTTAAATATGACTATTTAAATCTAATAAAAAAATATTTATAAGACATTTAAAATAGTGAAATAGTTAAAAAAAGAGGGATGTTATTCAACTACTACCTTCTCACTTTTTTCTTTCTTTTCCTTTTCTACCTTTTCTTTTTCCAACTCCTCTATGTCAATTTCAATACTTTCCCCTACTTTTTCTCCTTTCTCCAACTCCCCTAACTTCCTAGCAATTTCTATATTTCTAAAACTTATACCAAACTCACCCTGTAACTCCATACTACCTATCTTAAATGTTGATAACTTCAAGGTTTTATTTAAGGTAAACCTTACAATTAACTCCCTATCACATAGAGTATCTATCAGTTTTGAGATCTCATTTTCCATCACTATCACCTGATATTTTTATTTATATTTGTTAATTTATCATTAATTTATTAACATTTATATACTTTTTTAACTGTTAGATCCTGGTGAAAGGATGGCGAAGTTCCTAATGGTAGTTGGTACCTCCTCAAACTGTGGAAAAACTGTAACAGTTGCAGGGCTATGTAGGATACTTGCAAATAGAGGCTACAAGGTAGCACCTTTTAAATCCCAGAATATGAGTTTAAACTCGAGGGTTTCCAAGGAGGAGGGGGAGATAGCAGTTGCCCAGTACATCCAAAGTTTAGCGGCGAAGAC
>DQVU01000077.1 GCA_015661585.1 Methanothermococcus okinawensis
AGAAAGTTAAATAGGGAGGTAGGTTATGGAGGTTTAAATGTAGATGTGGGGAACTACGAGATAGTTATCCACACCACACCAGTTGGTATGTATCCCCATATCAATGTAAAACCTGTAATAGATGTAAATAATATACGTAGTGATATGGTAGTTATGGATCTCATATACAATCCAAGGGAGACTGTTCTACTTAGGGAGGCTAAAAAGAGGGGGGCGAAGACTATCAACGGTATTGGGATGTTGGTATATCAGGGTGCCTTAGCTTTTGAGATATGGACAGGTGTAAAGCCAGATGTTGATGTTATGAGGAGAACTGTGGAAGATTATTTGGATATTGAATCACTAAGATAACCAATAAATATCTTAATAACTTTAATTTTAAACAGAGGTGATATCTGAGATAGGTAAGGCTGTATATCTAATCAAGGTAGAATATGGGAACATGAAGTACAGAGAGTTAAACCTTGAAGAGATAAAGAGTATAAAAAATATATTAAATTACTATCTCAGTAAGGAGGCTATAGAAAATTTTAAATTTGAGAATTTATACCTCCTATACGATAAGGATAGATACGATGTTATCTATACTACTAAGGAAGTTTTAAAAAATCTGAAGTTATTTAAAAATATTTACGGTGCAGGTTTGATATTTGGAAGTTTTAAAAAGAGTAAAGACAAGGTTAAATTTACACTGTCCTTAGAGGGGATGGCCCTCATTTCCAAGGATATTGTTAAAAACTACGCTGTGGTAAATAGAAAGGGAGAGATTCTCTTTTTATATGGTAGGGATATATTTATGTCCTCTGTTTTGGAGTTGAAAGGTGGAGGAAGGTTGGCTATATTTAACATAGATAGGGAGTTTCTCGGTATCGGTAACTACGGAGGGGGAAAGATCATTAAGAACGTTATAGATAAAGGGTGGTACTTAAGAGAAGGTGGATAAATATATAAAAATTTTCAGTGATACTATGGAATCTAAAAGACTTATAAGGAGAATATTAAAGGATATCTATAGAAATTTAGACGAGTACTCCAAGGATCTTATAAGAGCCTGTAATTATAACGTAAAGTTCCAAGGCCTCTTTTTAGTAGATAAAGATACAGGGAAAAAGAGAACTGTAGAATCCCTGGAGGACTGTGAATCTTTACCATCCTTCAAGGTAGAGGATAGGGAGTACATACTCAAAGGGGTTAATTTAGAGGATATGCACAACGAGACTCTAGAGATACTCCTATCTTCAAAGACATCTAAAGAGTACTCTTTCAAGGTGGATGAAAACTACAAGGTTATTGGGCCTAACAGGAATATCACATATGAACATAGGGAGAGGATATTAAAGTGGAATGAACTCTCTGAGGAGGAGTTGGATAAAAAACTTGACAGGTTCTACGATATTGTAGAGAGGATCAGTGAGGATCTGAAGAAGGTAGAGGGGATGGAGAACTACAACTTTATAGTATATACAGATATATTTATGGATCTCGATGTTATGGAAAATATTGTAGAGAAAGATGGAGATATGACTATAATCTGGATACATCCCCTCTACCTCTTCTCCAGTGAAGGTGTTTTGAAAGGTATTGTCGCCTACGAGTTATCCTCCTACAACAGGAAGATCTTGGAGGAGTTTTACAGGGATATCGTAGAGTACTGTGTAGAGTATAAGAAACTCTTTGGTAAGAACTTGAATATCCTCAGTAAGATAAAGGATATCGCTATAAAGAGGAAGGATAAGGAGGTTATAGAGATTATAAAGGA
>DQVU01000093.1 GCA_015661585.1 Methanothermococcus okinawensis
AACTCTCTCTTTCTCTTTGACTGCTTCCATCCTCCATATACGTAGAACTTAGTGTATTTCTCCTTTGGATCCTCCTCAAATTTCTCCTTTAATGCCTTTAGGAACAATCTCTTTTCTGCCTCCATCATCTTCACCTCAAAAATTTTTAAAAATTATTATAATAATTATAATTCTTTAAATATTTCATCTGTAGGCATGTATCCTCCTAAGGTTCTTGCCCTATGGATCCTCTTAACTACACTAATAAGTTCTGTATCCTCTCTCATGGGGATGTTGTCCTTTCTGTAGATAGTGGTTATCTCTGCCAACTTCTCAGGTGGTAGAGGTTCCCCAACATCCACTGGCTCATCTAAAGGCTTTCCAACCTGATCCTTTACATAGAGTACATGCTCTGTTTTCTCGTCATATACGTACCTCTGTAATGCATCGAACATCAGACCATTTTCATCGAGCCTCAGGGAGTGTCCATGTACTGTAGCCCCTCTTATACCACAGACTGCTGGATCGAAGAATGCTGTATCTATACAGAAGTTCTTTGCAATTTCTTCTAAGTTACTCTCTCTCATCTCTATAACCTGTCTTCCTGAGAGAGTACCTGTATCTACTCCTCTAAATCTCCACATGTAGGTTCTTGCCCTATCGTATGGCTGTGCTGGAGCGTTGTACATGGAATCTGTAAATTGGATGTACCTTATTCTATGTCCCTCCTTGGCCCCACTTATAGGTTCAACGAGATCCCTGACGTAATCCTCAGGGAGATCCATCTCCTCTAATGGTGGGTGGACAGTTTTGTAATCCTCTCCTGGTTGTCTGTGTCCCATGATCTTTACAACGTCGTCATCTGGGATCTCTCTCAACTTCTCCAACTGGACATCTGGGTTCATGTGCTTTCTTCTATTCTCAGCAATTCTTGTTTTACCTGGATAGAATTGAGGTGTATATGCCATAAGATCACCTCTTATTTTTTAGATGTTCTTTAATCTTTTTGATAATTTCATCAATCTTTGATTGGGGGGGAGATTCCCCCCTGACAACACCAGTTACTATATCTACTATAGTGCCCTTAGTTACAGGTTCAAGGGGCATAACATCTCTTGTTTTTATCCCTACCTTTGCGAAATCCTCCATATCTACAGGGGTCTGGCAGACTACTATCGTCGGTATCTCCACGTATCTTAGTAGCAACCTTGCCTTATACACGATATGACTCTTAACGTTTCCAAAGTGCACTATACAGAGTTTATGTCTATTAACCTGCTCTGCCTCCTCTGGTTTTATGCCAAATGTAGATCCTAAGCTACCATAGGGGGCATCGTGGGGAATACCACTACCTGCATTTAGAACCAGGACACTGGTTTGAATACCTGCCTCCCTTATCCCGTAGGTTATCTCACAGACAGGCTTTGTAATATGTCGTCTCCCAGGAGACATCGCTACAACTACTACGTCGTTCCTCAGAGCCTCTGCAAAGGTTCCTCTCTGGGCTAAACCTCCCCCTTCCCCCAATCCCATCACTGCCCTACAGTCTATTATCTGTTCCCTCCTTCCCACAGGCATGGGATCACATCCTACTGTTCTTTGGAGGATGCCTCCTCACCTTTCTCCTTAGGTATTATCTTCACTGCACTCTCAAATCTACTCCTTGGATCTGTCAATCCAATGAGGGATCTGTCCATCATATTTACTACTCTCTCACCGTACTTTATATAGTCCGTCACTGTTACTTTATCCCTGGTAAATTTACCTACCTTTATGTTATATCCAAAGGGAAAGAGGGACTTACAGATCTCTTCAATCCTGTCTATCTCACTGTCGTCTTTTAAGGTTATCCAGAACCTACCTGCCATTACTGTAAGTTCTACTGGAACTCCATGTACGTTGATCACCTTCCTCTCCGAGTGATTCACTGGAGTACCCCTTGCAGGACCGTAATATACAGTTTTTGGTAGAGGTTGTCCATGGATAATGACCCTCTCTACAGTATCTAAGGAGTATATCTCGTTAAGGAATTTTTCAGTGGTTTCTGCCTTTAAGTATCTGTGAGGAAATACCTCAACCTCTATCATAACTACTACCTATTAATTTATTGGAACATATCTTTTATTTCAAGGGCACCTTCAATTACATACTTCAGAGGCTCTCTAAACTCATCTATAGCACCGTATACAGTTCCAACAAGTGCTGAAGTTCTCTCTGGGGAGAACATCTGAGTACCTGCATCTACACACATCGCAGCACATACTGGTGGGATGGCAAACCCCTTACTGTGTCTTGTAACTATGTGGTTTCCAGAGAATACTCCAGGACCTCCTCCACCGTAGATGGAGTGGGAGAAGAAACTGAACCCT
>DQVU01000063.1 GCA_015661585.1 Methanothermococcus okinawensis
AAATATCTAATAAAGAATATAAGATAAAAAAGTAAAATAAACTCTTATCCTCTAGACTACACCGAGCACTGAAAAACAGGGGATTTCTGTTAATCTTTCTTCTTAGGAGTTTAATGTTATGTATTTCACTATATTTTTATGTATTATAACAATATTATTTTTTATTATTTTTTAATCACTACTTTGATAGGAAATAAAATAAAAAAAGAGTAAAAAAACTCGTATCTATATTGTCTTTATCTCAGGTGATTTTCTGAGAGCTTGGGAGATGGATTCCAATTCTTGACAGGAGTTTTATACCTTTAAGAAGAAGTTAACAGAATTCTATCCTGTCCTTTCAGTATTCAGGAGTTTCAGATAGGATATCTAGATTTTTTACACTTTTTTATTTTGTTGGAGATTCAATAAGTTTGTCGGCACCATATTCTCTTCAGAAATACATGGTAGTTCCTAACTTTTTACCTTCCTCCTAGATCTCTTCCTACCTTTAGTCTTAGGTGTTACTGATGGCAGGGGTGTTGAAAATATATTCAACTTTAACCCCTCCTCTAAAAACTTTACCTGATCTTTAAGTAACTCTATATCCCTACTGTTGTCGTACTCCTTAAGTGTTCCACCACAGTGGGGGCACCTAAATCCACAGTCCATAGCCTCCTCAAATAAGTATTTAATTTCACACTTGGGACAGTAAAAGAACATATTATTTTCCTCAATTGCCAACTGTTCCTTAAGTTTTTTTAACCTCTCCTGAGCTCTCTTTTTTATAACCCATGGTAGTTTATCTAAGGTAGGTCTCCAGGTGTAAGTATACCAATTGATATCTTCCTCCTTTTCCCTGGTGTAATCTACAAGTCTTGCATCGTAAAGTTTATAGAGTAACTTCCTTACAGTGTTTAATTTTAGGTTTAACTTCCTAGATATCTCATCGTCAGTAGCTTCTCCCAACTCGATAAGTGTGGTTAATACGTCAAACCCTTCTATATTATCCTCCAGGATGTCTAAAAGTATCTGCTGAACTAATGGATCCTCTAACATCTCGTATAATTTTTTCTTACTTGTCACCATGGGATCACCATCTTAGAGATCTCCTTTACTGTACTTTTTACCTCCTCCATGTTCCTTCCGATTACTGTAATTAAAGGTTCCCCTTTCTCAATTACAGCACCGTATCTGGGAACATCTACGACGTTGTCCCTTTTTCTTATAAAGGAGATCACCTTACTATCTGCAAATAGGATTTTTTTAATGTACTGTCTCATGGATCTAATTTTTAGGGACCTTCTATGTCCTTCTATACTCTCTATTATACACCTTACAAGGTTGCACTGGAGAGCCAACTCTACAGTTTCAAAGGTCCCTGGTATCCGTGGATTGATCTCCACAACTACTGGAAGTCCATCCTTTATCATAAAATCAATACCGTTCATCCCCTCTAAATCAAAAAAATCGATGATATCTTCAAACAATTTTGTGGTGTATTTTATATCTAACAGTCTATCTAGGTTGTAGGGAGTGATACATCCACAGTAACTGTTACTTTCAACTATCTGTTTGTTGAAGGTGATGAACTCCCTACCTATATAGGATGCACTGAAACTTTCAGAAGGTATATACTCCTGTACTATACAGGGATACTTTAAATTTTTTAGCAAACTACAATGTTTGTCATCACTCATATTTAAAGATATTGTTAAAACTCCCCTACCTCCATAGCCATAGATCGGTTTTACAACTACCTTATCATACTCATAGAGGTGTTTCTCCAACTGGTGGGAATTGTAGGCGATATATGTGATAGGTACTGGACACCCTAAGTTTTCCAACTTCTTTGTTACATAGTACTTGTTACTCAGTTTCTTTATCTTCTTAGGTGGGTTGCCAGTGACATCCCAGTTAGGTGTCTTAGAGTTTCCACATTCAAATACTCCCGAACAGATAAAAATATAATCCACCTCATCGATATATTTCTCGGCACAGTCTATTAACTTCTTGCTGTGATAGTTTTCACTGAAACGCCCATGGTACATGTCGTTTATAAAGTACTCCTTCACATCCGCCTTTAAATCTACAGGGTTATAATAGGATACTGAATAAACCTCGTATCCCAATCTCTTTGCAGAATTTGCCACTGGGCGTGTATTAATACCTACTACAAGAATCTTCATAAGAATCACTATTTTAGGTAAATGTCTGATAACGATAATAAAAAAATAACATTAACCTCATTCTTATCAGATGTTAATAATTAAAATAATACTTAATAAAAGTATGGATTAGCAGAAATACATAAAAAATAAATTAATAAGAAATCCAATTCTCATCAGAGGTTATTTTATGGCTAAGCATAAACATTTTAAAAACCATAATAAAAATAATAAAAAATAATAATATTCAATACAATTACAAAATAAGAATTAAAAACCCTATTTATTTACTACTTTTTAGAATGTCTCCAAGGTTTTGAGAATTGTTAGAATTACACACTAACGACCATGGGGACTTCGATAAAAATAATTAAGAATTATTATAATCAAAAAAAAAAATAAAAATCTCAAATTGTTAAAATACTTAAAAAGAGCCAATACAGGTAAAAAGTAAAAATCTCGTTGTTATCCTCTACCTTACATT
>DQVU01000012.1 GCA_015661585.1 Methanothermococcus okinawensis
TCCTCCTCTGCCAACTTGGCATAGGCAGTTGTAAGGTTAAAATCACCATGGGAAGGTATAATATGCTCAGGGTTAACCCACCTTATCATGTCCCTATGATCCTCCTTTGAGGCATGGCCAGATACATGGGCTCCCTTGAATACCCTTACCCCTAACCTCTTTAAACGTGCCTCTAACATATACCTCTGGGCGGCGTTCATAGGATTTGGGATTACATCTGCAGAGAATACAACCTGGTCGTACTTCTCAAATTTAAAAGGTGTTTTGTCAGTTACCATCCGAGATAGTACAGCCCCCTCCTCTCCCTGATGTCCAGTTACTATAAGTAAGTAGTTCTCCTTACCTTCCTTCATTATCTGGCGGAATATCCTATCTACAGCAGAGGGATCCCCTGCCATCCTTGTATTCTCTGGAAACTTAACAATACCAATATCTTCTGCTATACCACAGTACTTCACCATCGATCTCCCTATAAGTATGGGAATTCTACCCATCTTCTCTGCAATCTCTGTTGCAGACTTTATTCTGGCTATATGAGAGGAGAAGGTTGTAACTATTACTGCATTTGACTGGTTGTCTGCACCTAACAGATCATTTTTTAAAAGATCTGAGGCCACCTTTTCAGAAGGTGTCTTTCCCTCAAAATCAACCCTTGTACTCTCTGATATCATACATAGTACTCCTTGCTTACCTAACTTTTTTATAGCCCTGTAATCTGGCCTCTCTCCCACAACAGGAAAGTTGTCAAATTTAAAGTCGTTTCCATAGACTATAGCACCGTAAGGTGTATGTAGAACGGGAAGAACTGAATCTGGGATACTGTGGGTTATCTTTATAAACTCTAAGGTTAGATTAGGTGTTAAGTCTATAGATTCCTTTGCATTCAGTGTAACTAAGGGATTTCTTACATCGAACTTTTTTTCACTTAGTATCTCCCTCTTAATAAGTTCGATGGTATAAGGAGTCCCTATAATTGGGGCGTTGTATCTATGGGCTAATTTCGTTATTGCCCCTATGTGGTCCAGGTGTCCATGAGAGACTACTATAGCCTTAACCTCTCCTTCAATATTCTTCATAACTGTATCATCTGGAATTACTCCCATCTCAATTAAATTCAAACTGTGCATCTTGGATATATCTGTATCTTCATGTATCAATACCCTATCTAACTTTAAGCCCATATCGAATATTATTATTTCACCATCTACGTTAATGGCTGTCATATTTCTTCCAACTTCCTCGTATCCTCCAATAGCAACTACTTCCAACTGCAAATCCACCACTTCCTTGTATTTTTTAAATAAAAAATAAGTCTAAACAATACTAACAGTATCGACACCAATGAGGTGGTTTAATCAATTCTATTTTACCAATATTATGCAGAGATTTAAATTGTAAAAAAATTCCTTATAAGTACATACTCAACATTTAAGTTTTACTTATAACTAACAACAATATAAATCACAGTTTTATTACCATCCGTTAAAGTAAATACAAGGTGCTTTACATGTGGATAGATGGTGTAGAATTCTATATTATAATGTAATTATATAGTGATTATTATTTAAGATTATTATTTAAATTATTATAATAAAAGGCATTACTATTTTTTAAACTCTAACCACCATTATACATCTTTATCTTTTATATCCAACCATTCTCTTAATTCGCTCTTTATTATATATTTAGTCCTTCTAAGTGCCTCTATACTCTCACAACCTACTAAAAACATTGTTGTTTTCAACTCCTTTATCATCCTCTCAAGGACCTTTATCACCTCTTTAGCATCTTTGAGGGCAGCCCTCAATACAGGCAGTGCAACTCCACAGCAGTGGGCACCTATGGCGATAGATTTTGCCATGTCTATTCCAGATCTTATACCACCACTTGCAATAATGGTATCTGGGAAAACATCCTTAACAAGGAGTAGAGAAACTGCAGTTGGTATACCCCACTCTAAGAATCTCCTTGAGAATTCCTTAAACTCCCTTTCCTTTACCCTGTAGTACTCCACCATGGCCCAGGAAGTGCCACCACTTCCAGCCACATCTATTGCATCAAAACCTATCTCCCTTAAAGTTATGGCATCCTCCTTAGAGAACCCCTCCCCAACCTGCTTAGCTATAAATGGTATATCCCTGTACTTCTTCTTATACTTAGATATAACATCCTTGAGTATATGTACACCTTTAAAGTTAGTGTCTCCCTCTGGTTGAATAGCCTCCTGAAGTGGGTTGAAATGTATAGCCATGGCATCTGCATCGATCATCTCAACAGCTCTCTCTACAATCTCCTCATTCCAACGATCCTCTATAAAGTTGACGGCCCCTAAATTACCTATAACAAGGGGGATATCATAGTCCCTTACTACTGCATAGGTATCCACTACACTACTATCTAATATACCTGCCCTTTGAGAACCTACACCCATCCCCAAGTTAAGTTCCTCCACAGCCTTTGCTATATTCCTGTTTATCTCCTTGGCCTTTGGATGGCCTCCAGTTATTGCAGTTACAATGAGAGGAGCGTCTAACTTCTTTCCAAATAAATCTGTTGTAGTGTCTATATCTTTTAAATTACAGTTGGATATTCCCCTATGTATCAACTCTATAGCGTTAAAGAGGGTACTTTTTCTATACTCCACATCACAGTGGTTACAGATCAGCAGATGTTCCAACTTCCGTAGATGGATATCTCTATCATCCATTGGATCACCTTTTTTATAGGAAATTATAATATTTTATTATACATAAAAATATTAAGGGATACTATGAGGATAGTGGGAATAACTGACCTACATGGTAGATATCATCATCTCAACAAAGTACTTCTATATAAACCAGATGTATTGGTTATCTCAGGAGATATTACCCACTTTGGTAGGGATTTAAAGGTAATAGATTACTTAAAGTATCTACAAGAGAGGGAAAGTGTAAAAATATTGGCGGTTCCTGGAAACTGTGATACTTTAGAGGTTATAGATAGAATCAATGAAGTAGGGATAAACTTAGATGGGAGGTGTGTAAATGTTGGGGGTATCTACTATGTAGGTATAGGAGGGAGTAATAGGACACCCTTTAACACTCCCAACGAGTACTCCGAGGAAGAATTATACTTTAGATTTATAAACACAGTTAAAAATATTGAAAAGAATATAAAAGGTAGATTTGTACTGATATCCCATGCACCACCTATTAATACCATGGCTGATAGGACTGTTGACAGTAACGTAGGTAGTTTATCCATTAGGAAAATTATTGAAGAGTACAACCCTATATTGGTAGCATGTGGTCATATACATGAAGGTAGATGTATAGATAAGTTAGGAAGTACCTATATTATAAACCCCTCCCCAAGATCTTTCTTCGTATCTGATATATATATAGGAGATAAAATAACTGTTAGGGGTATAGAGTTGGTAGATTTCTAGAAATTTATTAATATATAAGAAAATGGATATATTGTGGCTCTGAATATTAAGGAGAAACTTTGACTCAGATGAGATCTCTGATACCTCAACTACTCCACAGATAAAAGATATAAACCCGAATAGAAAGGGACCAATGAATCCCCTAAAGGGGTCCTCGTCTTTTTGAGGGTTCAGGGTTTTTGATATATCCTCTCCCGATGGTTCACCGTTTTAAAGAGTTCCTTCGCCTTTCCACGTAAAATCTCTGTTTTTCCAAGTACTAAATATCCTCCACTTACTAACCCCTCGTAAAATTTTAGAAATATCTTTTCCTGTACATCTTTATCAAAGTATATAACAACATTTCTACAGAGTATCATATCCATGTTTTTTAGAGGGGGATCTTTAATCAAATCATGTAATCTAAATTGAACATATCTTTTTATAATTGGTTTGATCTGATACTCGTATTCACCTATTTTGTTGAAATACTTCAATATTAAAGGTGGATCTATGTTTTTAAGTTGTTTATCTAAGTATATCCCCTTTCTAGCCTTTTCCAAGACATTTCTATCTATGTCAGTACCGATAATAGTAACCTTTAGAGATTTTCTCTTATGTTTTTCTAGTAGGTTGTCTATTATTATCGCTATTCCATAGGGCTCTTCACCAGAGGAACAGCCGGCACTCCATATTTTAATAAATCTTCTGGATTTATCTACGATCATCTTTTCAAGGATTTTTGTAATTTCCCTATAGACTGTTATATCCCTCCAAAACTCTGTAACATTAACTGTTAAAACATTCTCCAATTCTTTGTATTCCTCAGGATGTTTTAAGAGATACTCGTAGTATTCTTTATAGGTTTGACATTTACATGCTCTCATTCTAACAGCTAATCTCCTTTTAATATAAGCCTCTTTGTATTGATCAATATTTATTTTCAATTTTGCCTTAATATCTCTCCTAATTTTGTTGAAGTAAATATCTTCCTCATTGTTAGTAGTTCTAATAGTCACTATTCCACCATCGTATAGTTAATACGTTAAAAGTTATAGGAGTTTTCCCTCAGCCGACTTTAGATTTCAGCCTCGCATAAGGTATAAAAAATTTATAACTCCTTATTCCTGGACTTGTTTATTGTCGGCTGACTTAATGGTTAAAATGATTTGGTACTATTTAAATATTAAACCTTAAACTTACTTACATTCTCAGAAACCTCTTCAGATATCTTGGCAAGTTCATCAATAGCTTTACTAACCTCCTCAACA
>DQVU01000016.1 GCA_015661585.1 Methanothermococcus okinawensis
ATGAGTACCTTAGGCTCCTGGGCAAGGGCTCTCGCTATCATTATCTTCTGTCTCTCTCCATCACTCATCTCAAAGAAGTTCTTATTTAATAGATGTACCGCATTTACAGATTCTGCTGCATACTCTATTATCTCTCTATCCCTCTCACTTAACCTTCCAAATATATCTGTATAGGGGTGCCTACCTATGGCGACGATATCGTACCCTGTTAGATTACCTGGATTAACCCTTTCAGTTAGTACTACAGACATCTCCCTTGCAATTTCCTTGGGAGATAACCTGTGAATATTTCTACCGTTTAAATAAACAACTCCTCCTTTAGGTTTTAAATACGTGGCTATAGTCTTTAGAAGCGTAGATTTTCCAGCTCCGTTGGGGCCTATTATACATAGTATCTCCCTCTCTTTTATCTCTAAGTTTATACCTTCTACTACAACGTAGTTGCCATACCCAACAGAGAGATTCTCAGTTTTTAGCATTTTATCCCTGTTATTAGTTGTAATAATAAAAATAAATATTATTATATAAATAATATAAATAATTAAAAATATAAAAAATAGAATCTGATATTTCTAAGTACTAGGTGATACCTTGGTATTTAAAGCCTACGATATAAGGGGCGTATTTAGAGAACAACTAGATGAGAACTTTGCATACTCCTTAGGTAAGATCCTAGGAGAAAAATACAAACATATACTCGTTGCCAATGATGTAAGGATAGGTTCAAGGGAACTCCTGAAACCATTTATATACGGTATAATGGAATCTGGAGGTAAGGTATCCTACGGAGGTACCATATCCACACCCCTTATGTACTTCGGTACAAAGAATAGATACGATTTAGGAGTAATTATAACTGCCTCCCATAACCCCCCAGAATACACAGGTTTTAAAATGTGTGATAGGAATGCCATCCCTATATCTCCAGTGGAGGAGATAAAACCAATATTCAAAAGGGAGAGATTGGAGGATCCCCAGAGGAGGGAGGTTGAGGAGATAAATTTAGAAGAGTTAAAAGTTAATATCTCATCGGAGTATAAGAGGTTCTTTTTAAAGAGGTGTAGATCATACGATATAAAGGTGGCAGTTGACTTTGCAAACGGCAGTACATCAATTGTAGAGAAGGAGATAGTGGAGGGATTATTAAAGGATCATGTATTTATAAACGACTACCCAGATGGGACCTTTCCAGCACATCAACCTGATACATTGAAAATCTCCTGTTTAAAGGATATAATAAGAACGGTAAGGGAGAACAGCTGTGATGTTGGGATAATCTTCGATGGAGATGGGGACAGAATAGGCATAGTTGATGAGAGAGGAGATGTCCTCCAGGGAGATATAATAACTGCTATAATAGCCCAAGAGATCCTGAAGGAGAAGGATGGAAAGGATATAAAGATAATATACGATCTAAGGTGTAGTAAGGTTGTTCCCGAGGTAATTGAGAGGTACGGGGGAATACCTGTAAAGAGTAGGGTGGGACACTACTTTATAAAGAAACTTATGCAGGAAATAGATGGGGAGTTTGCAGGGGAACTTTCAAATCACTTCTACTTTAAGGAAATTGGATACTTCGAAGGTCCTTTAATCGCCCTAAACTATATCCTATCCACTATGGAAGAGAGGAAGGAGCCTCTCTCGAGGATATGGAGGGAGTATAAAAAGTACTATCACAGTGGTGAGATAAACTTCAAGGTAAAGGACCAGAGGAAGATACTGGAGAAACTGAAGGAGATATATAAGGACTGTAAGATAGAGGAGTTGGATGGACTCTCTGTATACTGTAAAGGATGGTGGTTCAACATAAGACCCTCCAACACTGAACCTCTCCTGAGGTTGAACTTGGAGGGAGATACCGAGGAGATCATGAGAGAGAAGGTAGAAGAGATTAAAGAGATTGTGAATAAGTTAGACAGAGGTTTGTAGTTAAAATTTTTTATTTTAACCTCCCTATCAAAAATCTTAATTAAAAAATAAATAATTGTTAATAATAAGAGTTTAAGAGTAAAAAATTTTGATTAAGAGGATTTTTAATTTTAATCATTTCTGATTTAATTATACTTTTTTATTATTTTTATTAGTTTAAAAATGGTATCTGATTATAACGCCCCTGCCAACTGTTCTTTTTAATGGAAATCTTTAAAAGTTTTTATGATTAAAAGTGAGTGTATGGTAGGAAGTGATGCAAGGTGTAAAAGTATAAATCATCATGTGAGTTCTCCGCCTTGAGAAACTGTTAAATATTTGTAGAACGATCATAGAAACAGAAGCCTGTCCCAGATGTGGTGGGAAAATAAAGCACCGAAAGGGACAGGTTAAA
>DQVU01000211.1 GCA_015661585.1 Methanothermococcus okinawensis
AAAAAGTAGGGCAGTGGCTCAGCCTGGTTAGAGTGCTCGGCTGATAACCGAGTGGTCCGGGGTTCAAATCCCCGCTGCCCTACCATATTTTTTAACATTCACAGTATTTATTTATTTAAATGTTTAGATTATTTTAAAGTAATAATAATGTAATAACGTTAATAATTTTTTTTAAATATTTAACCCCTCTGCTTCTCAAGTTCCTTCCTCAACTTTAGATTTTCAACGAAGGTTACTAAATCTCCGTAGGTTTTCTCCAAGATACCTCTACATATATCCTGTTTTTTCCTCAAACCTTCAATTACATAGTAGTAGTCGTACTTTATTATCTCGTCGTATATCTTTTCCATGAATGTGTAGTACCTCTCGGCACTCTTAATATCGTCATTTTTTATAGATTCCAACACCATCCTCCTCAACTCTCCCACTACATCACAGATCCCTAAAACGTAGTTCTCAGGTTTAACCTCTACCTCCAGTTCATGGTACTCTAAATATCTATCCTCAAACACTATACTGTAGAAGATCTGAAACTCTACATACTCCTGCTGAGGTAGATTTAGATACTTTCCAAAGTCGTAGTACTCCTTAGTTAATTCTTCCAACTTTTTAAGTTTATCTATCACTTCAAAAGAGATCTCATCCTTTTTCATCTTCTGAACATGGCGAATATTCATGGCACAGTCCCTTACAATTTCCCTGGCGATCTTCAGTATCTCCTCCCTGGTACTGTCCTTTTTTTCAAAGTACTCTAATAGATCTATTTCTCTCATAACCTCACCAAAAATTTTATATACCATATTTAAATTTATCCTTATGGGTATCTAAGGGTTATTAATATTTTATGGGTTAAGTATATATATAATAAAGTTCCCTAAAAAGTACAGATGTCACTTTATCAGTCTCTTTTTACACCCTTTAAAAAACATATTCTCCTAATAATTTTTATATTAATTACAGTAATTTAAATTAATAAAATTTTGGAGGTTATACCTATGGGTATGAATAGAAATAGGCCTCGTAGAGGTTCCCTAGCATTTAGTCCAAGGAAGAGGGCTAAGAGACCAGTTCCAAGGATAAGGTCCTGGCCAGATGAGGAGAGGATCAGACTCCAGGCATTCCCAGTCTATAAGGCAGGAATGACACATGCACTAATTAAGGAGAACAACCCCAAGAGTCCAAACGCTGGACAGGAGATATTCACACCTGTAACTATACTGGAGGCTCCTGATATTAACGTTGCAGGGATTAGAGTATATGAGAGAACTACAAGGGGTTTGAAGACATTAACTGAGGTATGGGCTGATAACTTAGATAAGGAACTGTCTAGAAAAATAACACTACCAAAAAATAAAGAGTCTGACGTAGATAAGTTGGATAAACTTGTAGATAAGATAGTAGATGTAAGGGCAATAGTTCATACAAATCCAAAGAATACCTGTCTCCCAAAGAAGAAACCTGAGATATTGGAGATAAGGATAGGTGGTAAAAACATCAACGAGAGGCTCTCCTACGCCAAGGAAATACTAGGTAAATCTATATCTATAACAGATGTATTCTCAGAGGGTGAGTTTGTAGATACCATAGGTGTTACAAAGGGTAAAGGTTTCCAGGGGCCTGTTAAGAGATGGGGGGTAAAGATACAGTTTGGAAAACACAGAAGGCAGGGAGTAGGTAGGCACGTAGGTTCCATAGGACCCTGGACACCTAAGAGGGTTATGTGGACAGTACCTATGGCTGGACAGATGGGATACCATCAAAGGACTGAATACAACAAGAGGATACTGAAGATCGGAGATAACGGGGAGGAGGTAACTCCTAAGGGAGGATTCTTACACTACGGTATAATTAAGAACAAGTACGTGATCCTCAAAGGTTCAGTACAGGG
>DQVU01000025.1 GCA_015661585.1 Methanothermococcus okinawensis
TAAGTATTTTAACAATTTGAGATTTTTATTTTTTTTTTGATTATAATAATTCTTATTATTTTTTATCGAAGTCCTCCATGGTTGTTGTTAATTTAAAAAGTTTTGTTCATAAACTATAATAATAGCGGAATTGGCTCTTTTATATATTTAACAATTTAAGTTTTAGTCCTTAACTACAAAAATATCAATATAGTGTTATAGAATATCTTAACCCTACTGCCCAGAAAACATTCTGGAAATATAGATGATGAGATTTCCATCCCTTTTTTATTGTTTATCTCTCTGTTTTTTACCACAAACTACCATCTAAATAACTCTTTATCTTATCTTTTGTGGATGGATACACCTTACCTATAACTACTCTACAGATACCATTTTTCAACACTTCTCTTTCCTTTACAACGTAGGATATATGCACCTCCCTTAGATACTTGAAAAACTCCTCTGTATCTTCCTCACTCTCAAAGTATAACTCAAAATCCTCTGTAATCAGCTCCCCCTTGGAAACCTTCCTTATAGATTCTACCATCGGATAGATTATGGATTTCCCTATGGATACAGCCCTCCTTTCCAACTCCTCTTCCCCTTCATTAAACTCGTAAGATTGATACCCCTCCCTTATCAACCTACTGAACATGAAATGAATACCTAAGTCAAAAGTATATCTGAAGGCTACAGAGAGATCCTGGCAATGGGTGGAGTGGGTAGTATATTTTATAGGATCTACCATCATATTTGGATCCTTAAGTACTATCCCTTCCCTACCTTCACTGTTTAACTTCAATACAATATTTTTTATCTCCTCTACCTCCTCCTTATTAAATACACCTAAGGGTTTTACATAGGGAACGTTGTACTTCTCCAACAGTCTATTCCTATCCTCTACAGGTAGGGGAGTATTCTTCTCTCTATCTTTTACGTCAAATATATAGAGGCCTAAATTTTCCTTAATAACTACGTTTTCATCCTCGTAGATCCTCCTATCTACCTCAGGGTAGTAATGGGAGACGTAGGGATTGTTTAATCCTATTATTTCTCCACATAGCATTACCTCTGGGTGATCCTTTAGAATATCTGTATTCAACAATTTCAACACCTTCTTAGTGGTAAAGGGACAGATTCTACCTCCTCGAGTAATTGCCAGTACTTCATCTTCTATATTTACTATCCTTACGTTGTATCCGTTTAACTTCTCCTCAACTACCACCTTATCGATGAAGTATTTTTTAACTGTTGGATCTAATACTAAGGCCCTCCTTATTTTCGGATATCCCATTACAACATCCATCTCCTCGTTTAAAAATAGGACGGTTCCTCTCTCAATATGTCTAACTTTCTTTTTAAATATAATATATCTCTTATTCTTATATTTACAGAGAGAAATTACCCTTCTATCGATGGCATTCTTTATAACCTCTTCCTCTAAGTTTAACCTTTCAGATACTTTGGAGATATCGATATCCATAGAGATCACTAATTTATTATAAATTATTAGATATTATTAGTATTATAATTATTTGTTAATTGTTAATAAATATTCAATAAATAAAAATGTGATACTATGGATTACGTTGAAATTATGGGAAGGCCTATATCAAAGGGTGTAGTTGAAGGTGAGGCATTGGTATCTCATAAACCTATATCTTTTTTGGGAGGTATAAATAGAGAAGGTATTGTAACAGATAGAGAGAGTGATATATATGGCAAAAGTATAAAAGAGAAAATATTAGTCTTCCCAACTGGTAAAGGTAGTACTGTAGGATCTTATGTTATCTACACCCTTGGAAAAAGAGGTATATTAAAGGGAATGGTAAATAGAGAGTGTGAGCCTATAGTGGCCACTGGAGCGATACTAGGTAGGATCCCCTTAGTAGATAAGATAGATATCTCCAAGATAGACACTGGAGATTGGGTAGTCTTAGATGGAAACAAAGGGATAGTCAAAATATACAAAAGAAATTAACTTTTACCCTTTCCAATAGTATATCCCCTATTCTTCAGCCTCTCCACAACATCCTCCCACGTGGGAAGGTTTGTCTGGCATCCCCTTTTCTCAACTACAAAGGAGGCTACTGCAGAAGCTACGAGACCACAATCCTTGAGATCGTAGCCCTTCAGATAAGCAGTTAGAAATCCAGCCCTATGACCATCTCCAGCTCCCGTAGGATCCTCAACCTTTGTAGGTATTGAAGGTATCTTTATCTCTTTATCCTTACTGTATATAATACTTCCCCTTTCTCCAAGAGTTACCACCAAGGTAGGTACCATCCTTCTGAAATCCTCCTCATTTATCTTCAACAGTTTAAGGGTTCTCCTGTATTCGTGGATATTCATAAATACAAAATCTACATTATTTACAATATACTCCATATTTTCCTTAGAATAGAGAGGTAAATCCTGTCCAGGATCAAAGGATACCACTTTACCTTCCCTCTTCGCAGTATCGACACATCTTACATTGAAGTCTGGATCACCTGTAGCTAAATGTACTATATCTCCATCGAAGGTTGGAGGTTTCAACTCCTTGTAATGTTTAGCCGCCCCCCATAGGAAGAAGGTTATCTGGTTGTTCTCTGGATCTGTGAATATCCAGGCCTTGGGAGTCTCCTCCTCATCTGAGTGGTAGATATTGGAGACGTCTATATTGAGACTCTTTAGATAGGAACTGTAGCCAGTGTTTATAAAGTCGTATCCTACACAGGAGACTATACCAGATCGAAGTCCTAACTTAGCAACTGCCACAGCCACATTACAGGCAGCACCTCCGTAGTATCTCTTAACAGAGGGTATCTGAATGGAGGTGTTTGGTTCGGGAAATCTTTCAACGTTGAAGATATAGTCAAGGGCTATATGGCCAACGGCAATTATCTTTTTCTTATCTTCAGAGTTCATCTAATCACCTTTAGAGATCTCGATACACTTCTTAAGATCCAGTAAGTTTTTATATAGTGCGGATCCTATAACTATACCCTCAACTCCAATATCCTTCAGTTTAATGATATCCTCGTAGGTACTAACTCCACCAGATGCAACAACTGGGATATTTAACTTCTCTACCAAGATCTTAACAGTCTCAATCTTCACCCCTCTAAGTAACCCCTCAACATCTACATCTGTAAATAGAATACTCCCTGCCCCTTTTTTCTCTAATATTTTACCAATATCTACTGGGGAGTGCTCAGTCCTCTCCTTCCATCCCTTTATAACCACCTTCCCTTCCTTAGAATCCAGTGCGACCATTACTCTCTTCTTACCCACCTCCTTAGAGAGTTCCTCCACGATCTTTGGATTCTTCACCGCAGAAGTACCTAAGATGATCCTGTAAGCCCCAGTATCTATGAGATCTATCCCATCTTCTACAGTCCTTATACCACCTCCCACCTGCACAGGCACCTCCAAGGTACTTACTATCTCCTTAACTATATCTACGTTGGTATCTCTCTGATATATAGCCCTATCTAAATCCACCACATGGATCATCTCTGCTCCTTCATCTACCCATCTCTCTGCTACCTTTAGAGGGTCCTCTAATTCCACAAGTTTCCTCTTAGGATCTCCCTGTATAAGTTGGACACACTTTCTATCTTTAATATCTACCGCTGGGATGATAATCATCCTTTCACCACCGTTATTGATACTTTATATAAAATTTATCGTACCATTAGCGATGAAGACATTCCCACTAAACCACTCCATATTATTTCGATGAAGATAGCCCCTAATATTAATCCCATAATTCTCACAACAGCGTTTATTCCTGAAGTTCTTAGAGCCATTACTATCTTCTCGGATATATAGAGTATAAGTATAGATATCCCAGTAGCTAGGAAGATAGAGATCACTATAATCAACTTATCTAATATCCCAGTGGTGTGTTCCATAAGTATAATAGTAGTAGTTATACTTCCAGGACCTGCAAGTAGAGGAATACCTAAGGGCACTACTGCAATATCTTCTAACTGTGACATCTCTTCTTTTTCCTTCTGCGTCTGTTTAATCTTGGACATCTTAGCATGGAGCATATCCCAGGATATTTTTAATATCAGTAATCCTCCAATAACCTTAAAAGAGTCTATGGTAATTCCAAAAAAATCGAATATATACCTCCCAAAGAATCCAAATATTAAGAGAGTTAGCATTACAACAACTGTAGTTCTCTTTAGTATATATATTACCTCCTTCTCTGTGTTATTGACAGTCCATATATAAAAGAGAGGTGCTAAACCTATAGGGTTCATTATAATAAAGAGTGATGTAAAGGAGTATATAAAAAGGTTAATATATTCCATACATCTCGCCCTTGATGTAGATGGAGATTATCATTTTTCATCACTATAATTAAGTAATATTAAAGAAAATCCTGTTTATATAATCCTCCTCGGGATTTTTTAAATTATTTTTTTAATCTTCATTATAACACCACTTTATTATATTTTTAATATTGCTTTTTGATGGGAACTAAGGTTTATTTTAATTTGTAAATTTAAGATGATATATCCGACTATATTAAGGTATATATAATATTAAACTCTATTTTTAAGGACAGGATTCTTCCCGAGAGAATAATTATATAAGGTGATAAATTGATCAGTGATAGGGTAAAAATGGGGGTAAATAGAGCCCCCCATAGGAGCCTGTTAAAGGCCTGTGGTTATACAGATGAGGAAATAGATAAACCCTTTATCGGAGTAGTCAACAGTTATACGGAGGTTGTACCTGGACATATACACTTGAGAACCCTTGCAGAGGCTGTTAAAAAGGGTATATATGCAAATGGAGGTACAGCCTTCGAGTTTAATACTATGGCTATCTGTGACGGTATTGCCATGGGACATGAGGGTATGAGGTACTCTCTACCTTCAAGGGAGATTATTGCAGATACTGTAGAGAGTATGGCTAAAGCCCATGGTTTTGACGGGTTGGTTCTTATCCCCTCCTGTGATAAGATAGTGCCTGGTATGATAATGGGGGCACTGAGGTTGAATATACCCTTTGTAGTAGTTACTGGGGGTCCTATGCTTCCTGGAGAGGTTCGTGGAAAGAAGTACGATTTAATAAGTGTATTTGAAGGTGTAGGGGCTTATAAAGCTGGGAAGATAGATGAAGAGGTGTTGAAGGAGATAGAAGATCACGCCTGCCCTGGACCTGGGAGTTGTGCAGGACTATTTACAGCAAACACCATGGCATGTATAACTGAGGCGTTGGGGTTATCTCTGCCTATGTGTGCTACAACCCATGCGGTAGATGCCCAGAAGATAAGGATATGTAAGAGAAGTGGGGAGATAGTGGTAGATCTAGTGAGAAAGAATATAAAACCTACAGATATCCTTACAAAGGAGTCCTTTGAGAACGCCATACTCGTAGATCTGGCATTAGGAGGTTCCACAAATACAACTTTACATATTCCCGCTATAGCAAGTGAGATAGAGAGAGGTCTTATAACCTTAGATGACTTCGACAGGTTAAGTGAGGAGGTGCCCCATATAGCCTCCATTAGGCCTAACGGAGAACACTTTATGTTGGATCTACACAGGGCTGGAGGTATCCCTGCAGTGTTGAAGGTACTTGAGGATAAGATAAGGGATGCTAAAACTGTAAGTGGAAAAACAATAAAGGAGATAATAAGGGAGGTTAAGTACATAGATCATAGAATAATAAGGCCTATAGATAAGCCTGTACATAAGGAGGCAGGTTTAAGGATATTAAGGGGAAATCTAGCCCCAAGGGGCGCAGTTGTTAAGATAAGTGCAGTTGATCCAAAGATGTACAGACATGAGGGACCTGCAAGGGTATTCAACTCTGAGGAGGAGGCTCTAGAGGCTATACTTGGAGGGGAGATAGAGGAGGGGGATGTAATAGTTATAAGATACGAGGGCCCTGCAGGAGGTCCTGGAATGAAGGAGATGTTGGCTCCAACATCTGCAATATGTGGCATGGGGTTGGATGATAAAGTTGCCCTTATCACAGATGGTAGATTCAGTGGAGGAAGTAGAGGACCCTGTATAGGTCATGTATCCCCAGAGGCCATGGCTGGAGGACCTATAGCTGTTGTGGAGGATGGAGATATTATATCCATAGATATGATAGGTAAGAGTCTCCAGTTGAAGGTATGTGAGGAGGAAATAAAGGAGAGGCTCTCAAGGTGGAAGAGACCAGAACCTAAGGTTAAAAGTGGATACCTGGCAAGGTATTCAAGGTTAGTTACCTCGGCAGATGAGGGGGCTATATTGAAGTTTTAACTATTATTTTTTTACTCCTCTTATTATTTTATTCTATGTGTTATAATTAGGATAATCAATAAAATAACGATAAAATAAATTAATTATTAAAATTCAAAAAACAGAAAAAAGAGGTAAAAACTCTTAAGAAGAAGGGTTAACAGACATCCCACCCAGCTTCTCAATATCCAGCGTAGCCTGGTGATAATGGCTATATTTTACTCTTTTATCCGTATTTACTCTTTATTATATTCTTTTTATAATTATTATTTTATTGAGACCTCATGGCTGTTGATTTTTTTTAATAACTCCTTGCAAAATATTACTCTCTAATGTGCTTTAAAATATGTCCTGTCTCCTCTTTAATAATAGATACTGCAGTTTTACAGGCATTTAAGGATCCTGGTAGTGCGTATATTACCTTGCCTCTATATATCCCTGCAGTGGCCCTTGACAGTATTGTAGCGTACTTTACCTCTTTATAACTTAGGTTGTGGAATAATACAGAAAACCCGCTTAACTCCTTGTGGAATATCTCCCTTAAGACCTCTGGGGTATTATCCCTTGAGGAAACTCCAGTACCACCAGTTATAACTATACAATCTACATCTGTGAAGTCTATAAGGTGATCTATAACTCCCTTCAACATCTCTCTGTTATCAGGTATTAACACGTAGTATTTAGCATTTAATTCTTTTTTTAAGAAATTTCCAGATTTATCTTCTATGGTTTCTCCAGAAATTAATTTATTAAACCTACTGTCACTTACAGTTACTACTCCATAGACAATATCTTCTATCTTCTCGTGCATCTCTATCCCTATTTTTTATCCTTTTCCTCTCTGTTGTACTCCAAAAGTGTATCTTCTATAAGGGACTTTACCATAATTTCATGGACTAACTTGTACATTTCCATCTCATTTTTACTGTATTTCTCAAGAATTTCCAACAGTTCGTTAGATAGTGGAGTTTTTACACAGGTATTCTCTGGTATGATATACACCTTTTTACCATCCTCCAACTCCACCTTTACACATTCTGACTCTAAGGCCACTACTACCTTGAGTGTGTTTTTTTCAGCCTCCTCTATTACCATATTTATATCCTGTGTTTTTATTCTCTTCTTTTCTTCTATTCGTTCTCCTATTATATTTAAAAGTTTCTTGAAGTTGTTGTTTTTATTTAGATAGGACTCCAACTTTTTTATCTCATTGTAGAGGGATTCTAATAGATTTAATGGATAGTGAGTTATGATCTCCTCTAAAAATTTTACATTTTCCTCTTTCCCTAAATTACGGAATCCATGGAGTATGGTACTAAGTATATTTCTGTCAATGTAATTTCCCTTGACTAACGCTAATACCACCTCGTGTTTTAACTTCGAAACCTTCAGTTTCTCCCGTAGGGTAGTTAGATATTTGTTGATATATTTAGGATCGTATAGAGCCATGTTACCTATAATCCTTATAACCATCCTATTTGAGTAGATATCTTCCTCGTTGTTGAGTATATCGTGTAATCTGTCCATGTATGGAATTAAAAGGGTGTGGTCCAATGTTGATAGATTATGGAGGAGTTCTAAAAGGGGTTTTCTTAGCTGTTTGTTGTGGATTAAAGTGTTTATATCTAATTTTTTGAATTTTTTGGGGTCTATATGAGACAGTGTATTTAAGGCCAACAGTGAGTAAATTATTGATCTGTTGTCATTTTCCCCATTTACAATCTCGATAAGGGGTTCTATGGCATCATCGAAGTGTTCCAAGTTGTTTTTACTTAGTTTCCATATTGCATACGCACTGTATTTTTTAAGTTCTGGAGGTCCTCTCAGATATTTAATGATCTTCTGGGCGACCTCTCTATTTATCTTTACATCTCCAATATTTCCCAAGATTTTAAGTGTATTTATTTTTATAATTGGACTATCCTCATCTAGGAGTTTTAATATATCTTTTATGTAGTTCTGTGCAATATTAGGGTAGATTTCACTTATGTTTTTAATTATCTCAGTATATAGAAGGTTGTTTTTTGGTCTTATCTTTTTCAGTACTTTGTCTATAAGTTTGTGTTTATTCTTACATCTTGGATTTATAGATATTTTAACTACTGCGTAGGCTGTTGAATATACTACATCTAGGTTTTTGTCATCTAATTTTTTTAGTATTCTATCTAAATATCTTTCTGCCATCTCATAACTTACAAGTCCAATATTTCCCAAGATTTCAACAGTATTTTTTCTTATTCTCCAATCTTTGTCGTCTATCAACTTTGTTAGATAGGGTATTATATCTTGGAGTATCTTAGGATTTGTCACTGAAATAAGAGATATCTCGTTAAGTAGGGATAGTTTTGTTTTAATATCTCCCTTTTTAAATGTTTTTAGAAGATTTTTTAGGTTTTGGGGATCTAAAAAGGTGAGATTATCATCATAGAGGTTACTTGGAATTTTAGATATCTTTTTCATCATAATCCCGCCATCTAATGTTGTTATAATCAATATCCATATAAATTGATATATTAAGTTTAAAGGGTAGGTACTTGTGTAGGTTTTTTAAAATACCTACATAAAAAGATACAAAAGTGTATGCAACATGGAATACAAAAAAAGTATTTATTATACTATTATAACAATTAGTAATTGCAAATAACATAAAATTAGCTACAATAGTCAGGTGATATATCATGAAGAAATTCTTAGAGTACATTAAAAGTAAAAGAGGAGCTATAGGTATTGGTACCCTGATAGTATTCATAGCTATGGTTTTAGTAGCAGCAGTTGCAGCAAGTGTTCTGATAAACACAAGTGGATTCTTGCAACAGAAGGCGTCTACCACA
>DQVU01000048.1 GCA_015661585.1 Methanothermococcus okinawensis
CCGTTGTAGTTAGGAGATATTCGGAGAATTTCTTTTTCTCCAATCTTCAGAAATAGAAGAGGATATATCCAATATTCGAGGTAGATAGAATTTTTTATTTTTTAACAACCTTTTCCTTATTTTTTATCTTATTATTATTTTATAATCATTTTTATCTCTATTGATGGGAACTGGGTTTTTATTATTTTTATCGAGATTCCCATGACTGTTTTTAATTTAAAAAGTTTTGTTCATAACTATATTTTTTAATAAAAAAAATAAAAAATAATAATGATATCAATAAAAATAATTAAAAAATTAATAGGGCAAAATAAAAAAATAGATAAAAAAGATTATTAATAAAAAAAGAGAGTAAAACAACACATTTAAGGAGAAAAGGGTTAAAGAATTCTATCATACTTTCAGCGTCTAACCACATCCCAAGGAGTATAAGGTTAAAATTACTCTTACAACTAACCTGGTATAACCATGATAACCATAATAAGCCCAGAAGGTAGTTCCACAACTTATACTCTCAAGAGGGCTATAGAGGATCTAGGAAGTAGATGTGAGGTACTACTGTTGGCAGATGATAAATTAATAGTAGATAGGAATTTTCACATAGAATGTGAGGTGATACATTCCAGGTGTAGCATAGGTAACTATCTAGGTAGATTGACAATGTACTCCTGGCAGGTGTTAAATGCCTTGGAGTGTGAGGGATATACCTTTATAAACAGTTTAAAAGCCTTATATAATTCCTCAGACAAATTTAAAACTATCAAAATACTTTCTAAAAATAAAATAAATACTCCGAAAACAGCCCTAATAAGAGATTACGAGGATGCAAAAAGGTTTATGGAAAAGGAGAATTTGAATTATCCCGTAGTACTGAAGAACTCCTTTTCAAAGTGTGGAGTCACAGTGAGAAAGATAACATCAGATGAGGAGTTAAAAAGATATACCAAAAATGCAATATGGGAGGGGATGATAGTACAGGAGTATATAGACTTCAAGGTTGGAGATCTCTACAGAGATATCAGGATATTGGTAGTTGGAGATGAGGTGATTGGAGGATACAGCAGGGTTAGTAAAAATTTTATCACAAATCTACACATGGGAGGTTCCATCAAACCTGTAAAAATCACTGAAGAATTAGAGGATTTAGCACTTAGATGTGCCCAGGCTATAGGTGGAGATATAGTAGGGGTGGATATACTCCCCTCTAAGGAGGGTTATTACGTTATTGAGACTAACGCTGCACCAGGTATAAAGGGATTCCAGTACTTGGGTATAGATGCAGATTACAGGATTGCAGAGTTTTTGATAAGGAGTAGTAAGGTATAACTCTCTTAGGGATTTTCTATGGTTGAGTTAATCTATGGTTTTATCTTTATACTTATCGCTATAATTCTATCTATTAAGGAGGAGATCAGGTTAGAGAAGGAGATTCTGTATTCTGCCTTTCTAGCACTTGTTCAACTTATAATATTAGGTTATGTTCTTATCTACGTCTTCGAATATGGAGGAATGGTAATTACCTATATCATAGTACTTGTAATGATACTTACTGCAACCTACATCGTCAACAGTAAAATGAGTACTAAAATTAAGGGGAATAAAAGGTATATGTTTCTCTACATCTCCCTAACACTCCTAACAGTTACCCTCTTTACCTTGATGATATTGAATTTTTCCTATGTAGTACCCTACGAACCAAGGTATATCATTCCCTTAATGGGCATGGTTGTTGGAAACTCCATGAATGCTATCCACCTGGCACTAGACAAGATTGTAGATCATATTAGATCCAACAGAAATATACTCTGGGGTTATTTAGCTTTAGGTGCATCTGAGTTTCAGGCACTGAAACCTTTCATGAGGGTGGCAATTACCTCCTCTATCACACCTATGATGAACATGATGAAGTCTGTAGGTATTATATTTATACCAGGAGCTATGACAGGTATGATACTTAGTGGTGCAGATCCCTTATATGCGGCGAAGATTCAGGTTATAATTATGTGGATGTTACTGGGAACTGCCCTACTCTCAGGTTTAATACTCTGCTACCTGTCTTACAGGGAGTTGATCAGAATATAATCTAACAGTTGGAATCCTGCCCATTCTCCAAAAGTTAACCTTGATTTGGAGAAGTAGGGAGATGTCTGTTTATACTTTCTTTTTTTAACAACTTCTTCATTATTTTTTTACCTATTATTTTTATATTATTTTTATTTTTTTTATTTAAACTATCATTTCGATGGTAAAAGTAATATAGACAAGATCCCTAACCTTTTACGTCTTTACTCCTTTTAAGATGTTTAACAATCTTGGAGATTTGATTTTTATTGTTTTTTATTTTTTATAATATTTTATTATTTTTTATTAACTATAAGATCCTCTCAATAGGTATTATCAGTATATCCTTAGCACCAAGTTCCTCTAATTTAGCCACTGTGGAAAACACCTCTCTCTCGTCTATCACTGCATGGATAGCCACTATATTGTCGTCGGAGAGGACCTGTGAAACTGTAGGGCCACTCATACCAGGTAGTACTTTTTTAATATCCTCCAATATCTCCTTAGGTGCATTCATCATAATAAGTCTCTTTGTCTGGGCGTGGAGCACACTTTTTATTCCAGTAACTATCTGATTTATCTTTATCTGTTTCTTAGGATCTTTTATACTCTCTTTATTCGCTATCAACCTTGTAGTGGAAGAGATTATTGTCGCGATAGGTTTTAACCTGTTTAACCGTAAGGTGGTACCTGTAGAGGTTAGATCACTTATAAGATCTGCAATTCCTATGAAAGGAGCTATTTCAGTGGCTCCACTAAGCTCTACTATTTCCAACTTCAAGTTTCTACTTTCTAAGAACTTCTTCGTAATATTTGGAAACTCTGTTGCTATTCTCATACCATCCTTTAAGTCATCTATGGAGGAGATGTTAGAATCCTCTGGAGCTGCAATTACTAAATCAGCCTTTCCAAGGTTGAGATCTAGAAGGAATTCTACCCTATCCTCTACTCCCCTCTCAAGTACTAAGTCGTACCCTGTAATACCCAAGTCTGCCACACCATCTGCCACAAACTCAGGGATGTCTCTGGCTCTGGCAAACATTACATTTATCTCTTCATCTACAGTTTTTGCGAATAGACTTCTTCCCTTAACAGACATCTTTAACCCTGCCTTTTCCAGTATCTTGATAACAGGCTCAGAGATTCTCCCCTTGTTGGGCACTGCCAAAAGTATCAAACTACCACCTTTTTTTGTAGTATTCGTTCTTCTACCTCTCTGTAGTTTGGATAATAGTATTGATACGGTTATTTATTAATAACTACTTCCTATCAAAAATAAAATTAGAATAAAAAAATAATAAAAATATAGTCAGAATATAACTTTTTAAATATAAATTATAATAAAAAGTTAAAAAATAATATAATAAAATAAAGAAAAAAAGAGGTAAAAAACTTATAAGAAGAAGATTTAACAGAAATCCTGCCTACTTCTCCAGTACTCAATATAACCCAGGGAATAGGAGTTATATTTTACTTTTCACCTATTATATTCTTTATTATTATTTTTTTATTCAAGATCTTAGATACTTGTTGTTAATTTAAAAAGTTTTTTATTACTATAATTAACCTAAATAAAAAAAGAAAAAATACATTATACTATGTTTCCACGACTAAGCAGAGGAAAATGTTTATTTTTATTACTTCTCGTAGGAAGTGAGATATAATTATAGAATTTATTAAAATGTCTTAATCTCCCCATTTATAACTCTCTCCATAACCTCTGGGATCCTATCTAACCATTTCTTTGCAATATCCTTTGCCCTAGGTTCTATATCCTCTAAGTTATAACCTTCTTCAGTTATCACCTCTATATCTAAGATCTTCGGTTCATTTATAGGCTTCCCTATCTGACTGAGTATTCTAACGTAACACTCCTTAACACCCTCTATCTCTGCAACGTCATTGGCTATTATATTGGCCAGTATATTGTATATCTTACCAACGTGATTTACTGGATTTTTACCACTGGCTGCCTCCATACTCATGGGCCTAAAAGGTGTGATCAATCCATTCACTCTGTTTCCCCTTCCAACTGAACCGTCATCTCCCATCTCTGCCGAGGTTCCAGTTACCGTTAGATACACACTGTCGCCACTATCTGCAGTGTTTATACATACCTCTACATCATAGTCCCCTGCTATCTCCTTAACCAACTTCTCCACCTTTTCTTTAACCTTTTTCTTTATCTCGTAGTACTCTTCGAGGGATTTTACATATCTATCTACTACAGCCATGGCTATAGTTAAAGTAATCTTTTTTCCTTCCCTTAGGCCCATAACCTTTATATCCTCTCCAACTGCAGGGATCTCTCTCTTTAACTCCTCACTGTTTAGGAATCTCTCTGTCTCTAAAACCAATCTCTCGGTGGTACTAAGTGGGGCGTATCCCACTCCAAAGGAGGTATCGTTCGCCAATGGGATCTCAGATTTTTTCCTCTCAAATACCTCAATTAAATCCATGGAACCCTGTCCCATCCTACAATCTATTACAACGTCTTTATTTATATCTATGTTTCTCAGTATCTTTTTCAAGTAAGACCTTGCAGCCTCGATGGCAACAGTCGCAGTAGGTAATTTAACGATCTCTCCATTTTCCCTGTTTAGTATCTCCATCGTTGCCCTTCCAGATATAAGGATATAAATAGGGGTTACCATATGACCTCCTCCTAATTTTGGGTAGGCATGACCTCCAACAAGTTCTACCTGGTCTGTGTTATGGTGAAGTATGGTACCTACCTTCTCCTTGTACATCCTACAGAGTGCGGCACTTACACTTTCAGCTATACCATCGCAGATACTGTCTGGATGGCCTAAACCCTTTCTCTCTACGATTTCAATAGGCTTCTCTTCTACGGGAGTGGTATCTAATTTTCTAACTACTATATTTACCACGGTATCACCATCTTTTTTATATATCAATACTTACAGAAATGCTAAAGGTTTATGAAAACTTTAATATAAAATTTATAAAAAGATTAAACTTTTAAGTGTTATATATAAATACCTCATATTAACAGGGTGTGATAAAATAATATAAAATTTATATAAAATAGTTAGGAAACATAGACTAAAAAGTATAAAATAAAAAAATCTAGAGGTATAATATGGAAAATAAACTAAAGAGAGTGGAAGAAAGGGAAATAACCACTGCAATTTTAAACTCTTCCTTTAAGATGTGGATGGATATATTAGATGTAGATGTGGTAATTGTAGGGGGAGGTCCCAGTGGATTAACAGCATCTAAGTATTTAGCAGAAAAGGGTGTCAAAGTTGTAGTTTTAGAGAGACACCTTTCCTTTGGAGGAGGTATTTGGGGAGGAGGAATGGGATTCCCCTATATTACAGTACAGGAACCTGCCCATGAGATCCTAAAGGATTTCAATGTTAAGTTAGAGAAGGTAGGTAAGGGGTTGTACGTAGCCAACTCCGTTGAAGTCGCGGCAAAGTTAGGTTGTGGAGCTATAGATGCAGGGGCGAGGATCCTCACTGGTATCGTGGTTGAGGATGTTATCTTAAAGGAGAACAGAGTATGCGGGGTTGTAATAAACTCCTACGCCATTGAAAAGGCAGGTCTCCATATAGATCCCCTTACAATAGATGCGAAATATGTAGTAGATGCAACTGGACATGAGGCCTCAGTTTCAAATATCCTTGCAATGAAGAATAAGGAGTTAAAATTAGAGATTCCAGGGGAGAGGTCCTTATGGGCTGAAAAGGGAGAGAATTCACTACTGAGAAATACCAGGGAGATATTTCCAGGGTTATACGTCTGTGGTATGGCGGCAAATGCTACCCATGGAGGATACAGAATGGGGGCGGTCTTTGGAGGCATGTTCCTCTCTGGAAAGAAGGTGGCTAATCTAATCTTGGAGGATTTGGGGGAGGATAAATAACAATTCTTTTCTTTTTTGAATATAACTTATAGAATATACAAAATCTCTTGTGAAGATGATGGAAAATATAAAAATCAGAAAAATGAGGGACAGAGATATACCTCAGGTAATAAAGATAGAAGAAGAGTCTTTTGAATACACATATCCCCCTCTGTTGATAATGCATATATTTTCTTCATTTCCAGAGGGGTTCTTAGTTGCAGAGGACGAAAATACCAAGAAGATAGTAGGATATATCATGGGGCTTATAGAGTGGGGACATGGACATATAGTGTCCATTGCAACCTCTAAGGAGTATAGAAATAAGGGCATAGGCACTGCACTCTTGAAGAAACTGGAGGATATTCTATTTAAAAAGTACAACGTTGGATATATAGCCTTAGAGGTGAGGTTCAACAACAGGGATGCAAGGAAGTTCTATTACAAGAGAGGTTACGTGGACAAGAGATTACTACCAAGATACTACGAGGACGGCACAGATGCCATTCTGATGGTAAAGAAAAACCCCTACATTAAATTACCCAACACCCCAGTTGTTGTTACTATGTGGTAGAGATGAGAAGAATAACAATATTCTCCCCTAACTGTTATACCTACGGTGCCATGATAGTTGGAGGAGTACTTAAAGAGAGATTTAAAGGTAGGTATGACATAAAACTTGTTAGGCATCTAGATAACAACACCCTTAATCTCTTTTTAAAGTCTGACGTTGTTATATTAAGTTTATACTCCACTTTACATATTTTAGACAATAAATTAAAGGAAATTATTGAATTTATAAAAAAACAAAGTAAAAAAAGAGATAAAAATATTAAAATTTACGTTGGAGGCCCTGTATCTGCCTATCCAGAGATAGTTCTAAGGGAGATGAAAGTAGATGGGGTGATACTGGGAGAGGGGGAGATCTCAGCACCAAATGTGATAGAGGGATATAGAGAGGGCCTGGCATATTTAGAGAATGGAGAGATAGTAATAAATGAGTTAAAGGAAAAACCTGAATTAATATCAAAACCCCTTATACCAGAGGATATAGGTAGTCAGAACATCAGAGGGGCAAATGTATATATAGAAACCCACAGGGGATGCTTAGGTAACTGTACCTTCTGTCAAGTCCCAAAGTTCTTTGGGAGAAAGATAAGGAGCAAACCCTTAGAACTTGTATTAGAGGAGGTAAAGGAGTTTAAAAAGAAAGGTGCTAAGAGGATAGCAGTTAGTGGAGGTACAGGGAGCCTTTACAACTTCAGGAAGGATGTAAATAAGAGTGCATTTATTGAACTTCTTGAAGGTATAGCGAATATTGTTGGAAGTAAGAATCTCTCTGTACCTGATATGAGGGTGGATTACATTGATGAGGATATCCTAGATGCTATAAAGAGATACACCATCGGTTGGGTATTTTACGGTATAGAAAGTGGAAGTGATAGGATACTGAAATCCATGAGGAAGGGAACAAGTAGGGAGAAGAACCTATATGCCATACAACTGGCAAAAGAGAACAACGTAAAGGTGGGAGGTAGTTTTATAGTAGGTTACCCTGGGGAGAGGGAGATAGATTATCTACTAACTAAAGATTTTATAGTAGAGGCCGAGTTAGACGATGTTTTTGTATCTATCGCTGAACCTATACCTAAAACAGAGTTGTGTAACTTAGTACTTAAAACACCCCTTGAGGAGAATCTAACATTTAAACCCCATTTAGGAGGTTATAGGCGTTTTAATCTAACAGAGAGTGAGGCGAGATGTCTAGATCTTATGCTCCATGGTGAGCAGTGGAAACCTAAGCCCTCTGTTATTACTAGGAGTAAGTTTTTACTGTATTTAAATGAAGCTAAGAGACAGGGAGAGGATATAAGGAGTATTACAAGGTTGATATTTAGGTATAGGGATTGTTTGGTGTAAGATAAATATTATAAACCCTACTTCCCATCAAGTAGTGGTTAAAAAAGATAATATATAATAAAAATATTGGGTATTCTAAGATCTTTCCAAACCATTAAATAAGATAGGAGATCTTTTTCTGTTTTTAAATATTTTCTTTATTTTTTATTTTTATTATTTTTATGATCATTTCTTTAAATCTCATAGGAATACCTTGAACTGCAACACTTTTAGTAAATACACTCTCTGAACCTCTAAACATATTTTACTTATTTCATATACTCCGTTATAATGGAAAATCTGGAGAAT
Source organism: Methanothermococcus okinawensis (assembly GCA_015661585.1). GTDB lineage: Archaea > AGJL01 > Methanococci > Methanococcales > Methanococcaceae > Methanofervidicoccus > Methanofervidicoccus okinawensis_D. Next base: position 8,141 of record DQVU01000048.1, read on the forward strand.
ATGATGATACACAGAGCAAGACTTTCATACTATTACTTTCTACATTTATATCGTAACTCGTAACTATTAATATTATTATACAAAAATAAAAAAA
>DQVU01000078.1 GCA_015661585.1 Methanothermococcus okinawensis
AAAAACCCAAATATTAATTTGGACATAGACTCAAGGAACATAATGGGTGTTACTGTACCTGTTATGGAAGTGGAGAATGTAAGGAGAGATATATCCTCGAGAGGTTATGGACCTTACGGTGTATCCTCCAAGGTAGATGATGCTGCGAGGGCCTTTGAGGAGGCTTTAGAACTTATCGTAGAACTGGCAGAGATAGAAACTTCTATAAAACTACTTGCAGAGGAGATAATTACCACGAAGAGGAGAGTTAATGCCCTGGAATATGTGATAATCCCTAAATTGGAGGAGATGAAGAAGTATATAGCCATGAGGTTGGATGAGATGGAGAGGGAGAACTTCTTCAGGCTGAAACTGATTAAAACAAGAATAAGTGCCAGGGAGGAGGGTTAAGTATGTTCAAAGTTAGTGGTATCATTCATGATATTGAAGAGTCTATAAAAAAGAAGAAGGGAAGGATTGAATTAGAGATTAGTGGTAAAAGGATACCTATTATAGCAGATGAAGACCTGGATTTTAAAAGTGGAGAGGTGAAAACAGTAAGGATAGAACCTATAGATATACCTCCCTATGCCATCCCTATTATCGATGGTTATGAGAAGCATCCTATTGGGGTAACTGTATCTATAGGAGAAGAAATATCTTCACCTTTTAACTCGGAAAGAAAGGGCGAATATGGAGTATTTATTGCCTTTAAAGACGGACGGGTTAGAAAAGGAGATGTGATAGGGGGAGTATTTTTAATCTACCTCCATAAAGAGTAATATTTTACTATAATTCTATGAACAAAAATTGATTAACTACAATAGTTAAAAAATGATAAAAATAATATTAAAAAATTAATATAAAAAAGAATTAAAAAAAGAATAAGAAATTCCTCAAAAAAGGATTAACAGAGACCCTATCCAACTTCTTCAGTACTGGGTGTAGTCCAGGAAATAAGAACTTATTTTACTTTTTCACCTGTATTTATTTTTTATTTTTTAATATTTAATTATTTTTATAATTATTTATTCAAGATTTTTGATAGTTGTTGTAGTTTAAAGGTTTTGTTTATTACCTCTATATATTATTTTAATCACTATAGGAACTAAGGTTTTTTAATTGTTATTCTTATAGTTTTATTTATTATGTGCATAAACAACTTATCTCTTTATTCAAAATACAAAATAATCGATTAAGGTGAAGCTATGGAAAAAATAAAGGTAACCTCACCTGCAACCTCTGCAAACTTAGGCCCAGGGTATGATATCTTTGGACTGGCACTTTCTGAACCCTATGACACAATAACCCTCTCAAGATCTGAGGACGGTATAAGTATATCTGTGAGGGGAGAGGGGGCAGATAAAATACCTACAGATGTTGATAAAAACACTGCCGGTGTTGTTGTAAGGGAGATGATAAAGGATTTCAACATTGAGGAAGGGGTTAAGATAGAGATCGAGAAGGGAATTAGACCTGGTAGTGGTTTAGGGAGTAGTGCAGCGTCCTCTGCGGGGGTTGCCTTTGCCATGAATGAACTGTTCAACCTAAACCTCTCGAAGTTGGAACTTGTTAAATATGCATCCTTAGGTGAATCTATCTCTGCAGGTTTCCCCCATGCGGACAACGTTGCACCTGCAATATACGGCGGTTTTACAATGGTGATCAACTACGATCCCTTAGAGGTTTTACATATACCTGTAGATTTTGAGGTATTGGTAGCCCTCCCAGATATAGAGATATCCACAAAGAAGGCCAGGGAGATACTTCCAGATAGTGTCCCTCTCAGATCTATAGTGAATAACGTAGGGAAAGCCTGTGGGATGATCTACAGTCTCTTTAAGAAGGATGTGGAACTCTTCGGAAAGTGTATGATGGGAGATAGAGTTGTTGAACCTTATAGATCTCAGTTGATCCCTGGATACTTAGAGGTAAAGGAGAGGGTAAAGGATCTAGTGTATGGTATAACTATAAGTGGATCTGGACCTGGAGTGATAATTATACCTAAGGAGGGTAAGGTGTCTAAGATAAGGGAAATACTTGATGAGATATGGGAATGTCCTGTATATCATACTAAGGTGGGTGTTGGGGTTCAGATATTGGAGAGAGAATAAGCACCTAAGATATTTTTATCTCAGAAAAAATAGTATAGAGAGGGGTTTATTATCCTTTTTTCTGTTTTATTAAAAAGGAAATCTGTTAAATCGTTCTTCATAAGGGCTTGTAATTTTTGATTATAGATATATTTCAAACGATCCTGTTATACTATAAACAATCTTGTTTAATACTATAATTTTTTTAATAGTTATCATTTATTAAAAAAAGTAATTTATAAAAAGTATTAAAAATAATAGAAAAAATAGTTATTTAATAATAATGGTGATTTAATGGACTTCTCTAAAATAAAAAGGAATTTTCAAAGGTTAAAGGATGGGGAAATTACAGTTAAAGATGGTTTAATATCTAAGGAAGATGCTTTAAATCTCTTTAAAATTTCCAAGTTGGAAGACTATCTAAAACTCTTTTATTTAGCCTCTCAGGTAAGGGATTACTTTATAAAGGAAATCGAGATAACCTCCACAATCCATATAACGAATATATGTGAAATATCACCAAAGTGTTTCTACTGTGGTTTTGCAGCAGGTACCTCTAAGGCAGGTTATTATAAACCCTTTAGGTTATCAGATGAGGATATAAAGAGATGTGCCATTGCCATAGAGAGAAGTGGAATATGCCGGGTAAGTTGCTCCTCTGGACATGGATATGGGGGAAAGGAGGTTATTAGGGCTCTAAAAATAGTCAAAGAGAATACTAACTTGGAAGTTTTAGTGAATGCCGGAGGAGATTTAACTGAGGAGAGTATAAAGGAGTTGAAGAAGTACGGAATAGATACCATATGTTGTAATTTAGAGACTATTAACAGGGAACTCTTTGCAAAGTTAAAACCTGGAGAGAGTTTAGATAGGAGGATAGAGATCTGCAAACTTGTTAAAAAATATAATATAGAGTTATCCTCTGGATTGTTGATAGGGATAGGTGAGAGTTATAAGGATAGGGTAGAGCATTTACTATTTTTAAAGGAGTTAGATGTAGATGAGATACCTATTATGGGTTTTAACCCCTATCCAGGTACCCCTATGGAAAATCATCCAAGGTGCCCCGCCTTGGAGCAGGGGAAGACTATAGCAATAACTAGACTGATGTTTCCCAACATCAGGATAACATCCCCAACTCCTACTATAGGACCTGAACTTGTGCAGTTTGCACTATTAGCAGGAGCAAGTAATATAGCAACTGTGATACCTGATAACTATCCATTAGATGTGAAGGGTGTGGGTAATCCTAAAACTGGAAATCTCAGGGAGGTTATTAGGATGATAAGAGAGTTGGGGTTGAAACCGAAGTTAAGAGATAACCGTGGTTCCTATGAGGTTGAAGGTGGGAGTTACAAAGATGTATAAAGATGTTGCTGAAAATATAGGGATAAAGGATTATTCAGTGGTAAATCCCTACAACACTAAATTGGAGGGTAGGTATTCATTACTTATCATCTCGAAGGGATACAGGGATAGAGTTAAGAAGTTGAACCCTTTTCCTATCTTCGAGATCTCCTCTGCAACCTTTGACGATCTAATTGAAAGTGTAAAGGGATTGAGTAAGTTAAATATAGGTTCTCCTGAAAAGATAGAGAGGTACCTCTTGAATATAAAGGGGAGGAAGAGATATATTAAGTCCCTTCAGTTTAACAGGGATGTTGAGGTAAATCCTGTATCTGAGTTTGTAAAGAAAGTGGTGTTAGATTTAGGTATTCCCATATCTGAGAAAGGTATTCCTGTGGTGCCTGACTATATGGTAGATAGGTATAGGAATAAAAAAGAGATACTCATCTTGAAAACTCACAGGTATGATTTAAATACCGTTGAAAGGGTGGAAGATAGGTATCTGTCTCTTATAAATTTGTTGAACTCTTTATAGTTGGTAGTTTTGATTGGGAAGGTAAGAGTAAATAATATAATAGATAGATATCTTCCCTCTTCTCACTGAATATTGTAGGAAAAAAGATTCTCCAAATATCCTCTAATTAGACATATATTTTTATTGGGATTTTTATTATTTTTATTGTTATAATTATTATTCTATTTATTCTTTTAATCACTACTTTATAGGAACTGAAATTATAAATATTATTTTTATCGCCTTTTAATTTTTTATTATTATCAATCTAAAGTATAAAATAGGTGATAACTTTGATCTCTAAGAGATGTCTCAACATAACATCCTCTGATATAAGAAAAATATTTGACACCTCCTCCAACGATACTATAAACTTAGGTATAGGGGAGCCAGATTTTACCACGCCTAAACATATAATAGAGGCTGCAAAAAGAGCCCTTGACGAAGGAAAAACCCACTACACTCCTAACAACGGGATATACGAACTTAGGGAGGAGATAAGTAACAGGTTAAAGATGGACTACAACTTAGATATACATCCAGAGAATATAATAGTTACCTGTGGAGCCTCAGAGGGGTTGATGTTATCCCTTATGTCTGTAGTGGATAGAGGGGATGAGGTAATAATTACAGATCCAGCCTTTCTATCCTATAGAAATCTCATCCAGTTATGTGAAGGGAGGCCTGTGCCTGTAAAACTTGAGGAGGATTTCTCCTTAGATATTGAAAAGGTGAAGGAGAGTATAACAGATAGGACTAAATGTATCGTTATAAATACCCCTGGAAATCCCACTGGGAAGGTGATGAGTAAGGGGGAGATAAAGGGAATCTCCGATATTGCAGAGGACTACAACTTAATAATTATATCAGATGAGGTGTATGATAAGATCATCTACCATAAAAAACACCACTCCCCGATGAAATACACTGATAATTGCATAGTTGTCAATGGATTCTCCAAAACCTACGCTATGACAGGGTGGAGGATAGGTTACCTCTATGTAAGTGAGAATTTAAACAGTAGGCTTAATATTGTAGATCACATGATAAAGATACACCAGTACTCCTTTGCATGTGCAACATCCTTTGCCCAGTACGGAGCACTTGCTGCATTGAGAGGGGATCAAAGTTGTGTATATGAGATGGTTAGGGAGTTCAGAAGAAGAAGGGATCTGATGGTTAAGGGGTTGAAGGATGTATTTAAGTTGTACCCTCCTGAGGGTGCTTTCTATATCTTTCCCAATACTGAGGAGTATGGAACTGGGGAAGATGTTGTCAAAAAGTTGATGGAGAAAGGGATACTGGCAGTCCCTGGGGTGGCCTTTGGGGAAGGTAGTATATATCACATTAGGTTCTCCTACGCCACTAAGTATGAGTATCTCGAGAGGGCTGTAGAGATAATAAGAGAGACATTTCTAGGAGGGATGTAAATGATTATAAAAATTAGAACTAGAATTAAACCGACGGAAGATAGGGAGAAGGTTATTAAGGCTGTTAGAAATATATTCAGGGATGCTGAGATCCTCATAGATGAGGATAACATCCTAACTGCAGAGGCTAAAAGTTTGAAGATACTTAAAGAACTTATTAGAAGACAGGCTATATTGGATGCTGTGAGGATGGTTTTAGAGAAGGGAATTTCAGGGAACTCCACAAGGTTTGTATTAAATAAACAGGCAGCCTACTGTGGAGTTGTAAATTTTGACAGAGATATCCATGGGGGTATAGAGGTAAAGGTTATTGCAGAGGAGGGTGAAAATATAAAGGCTATAGTTAAGGATATAGCACCGAGGACAAAAGATGGAAAAATAGTTGAGGAGGAGGATATCTTAGAAAGTGATACCTCCAATAACCTTAGTCCCATGGGAAATAAATTATAATAATCATGAATAATAAAAATACATAATATATAATTGTGGATATTGTAGATTAAGATTTGTAGGGGATAAGATGTTATACAGAAAGATATTAATACCTACAGATAACTCCAAAGTTTCTATAGAGGCTGCAAGACATGGTTTAGAGATAGCAAAACTGATGAACTCCAAGGTATATGTTATATACGTAGTGGATATTATGCCCTTTGTAGGACTCCCCACAGAGGGGTTTTGGGAAACTATGAAGGAGGTATTAGAGGAAGAGGGTAAAGAGGCATTTAAAAAGATAGAGGATATGGCAAAGGAGATAGGGATTGATATTACTACGGAGATCTTAGAGGGTAGTCCTGCCAAGGAGATAGTGGAATATGCAGAGAAGAAAGGTGTAGATCTTATAGTTATGGGGACATCTGGAAAGAGTGGAATAGATAAATTACTGTTAGGTAGTGTGGCAGAGAAGGTTAGTAAAAAAGCCCAGTGTCCAGTACTCCTTGTAAAGATGATAAGAGAGAAGGAGGAATTATAGATTATTTTTTTATATTTTTTGCATAATAGGTCGTTTTTTGTACTTTTACATAAAAAAACTACATAATAATCTACACAAACAATTTATATACAATTTTTAATAATATTATTTTATGTCCTAGTTTCTACCTCTATCTATATGCGGTAGTGAAGGATAATTGCCACTGTTTGGAATTTTTACATATTTTATGACGAATAGAGTACTCATCTGTACTTTAAAAATATAGGCAAGGGATATGTATGAAAATTAGTAATACATTATCTGTAAAAACTAGAATACTTGCTACTTATTTGTTACTACTTCTTCTTCTTATAATTACCGCTGTCTTTACTGTTGTTTCTCATAATGAAGTAATGGAAGATGGAAATGTTATAAATATTGCAGGAAAACAAAGAATGTTAACTCAAAAAATGTCAAAAGATGCATTCATGGTCAGTATGGGATATGTGGAATATAAAGAAGATATGATAAAAAGTGCAGAGGAGTTTGACAGAACTCTACAGGATCTAATTAACGGTAACCCGGAGAGGGGGATTTACCCTGCCCCAGATGATATTAAACAGCAGTTGCTAAAGGTTAAAGAACTCTGGGATCCATTCTACGAGAAGGTTAAAATAATATACACCAAAGATCCTAAGGATCCAGAGTTTAAGGAGGCGTTGGAGTATATAAAAGATCATAATATAGAGTTATTAAGTGAGATGCATAAAGCTGTTGTAATGTATAGTGAAAAATATGAGAAAAAAATTAATAACATAGATATAGGATCTATAATAGTGACTATTGTTGGGATTTTGACAGTTATACTATCTATGATATTTATTAGAAGAAGTGTTATTAGACACTTGGAGGAGTTAGGTAGGATCACCAACGAGATGGCTAATAAAAATTACGACATAAAACCTAAGGTAGAATTCTACAACGATGAAATAGGAATAATATATAAAAACATATTGAAGATATTCAACAATCTAAAGAAAGATATGGCAAAAGAGAAAGAAAAAGAGGAAAAGTTAAACCAACTGTTTGATAGAATATCTAAGATTATGAACAGTTTAGCTAACGGAGACTTCACCGTTAGAATGAAAGAAGAGGGTGAGTTCAAATCCATAGGGGA
>DQVU01000034.1 GCA_015661585.1 Methanothermococcus okinawensis
AAACCTGCAGATACAGATATAGAGGAGATAGATACTCTTATAATAGAATCTACTTACGGCTCACCTTTAGATATAAAACCTGCTAGGAAGGCGTTAGAGAGGCAACTTATAGAGGAGATCTCGAGTACTATCGAGAAGAAGGGTAAGGTAATAATACCTGTATTTGCAGTTGGAAGGGCCCAGGAGATAATATGTGTAATATACCACTATATGAACAGTGGAGCCTTGGAGGAGGTACCTGTATATGTAGATGGTTCTATCATCCATACCACTGGAGTCTATCTAAGTTACTCTCACTGGTTGAATCCAAAGATGAGAAGGATTTTGGAATGTGGGCAGAATCCCTTTGGATATGTAAAGAAAGCTGACAGTAGTGTCTTCAATGAGGGTCCCTGTATTATAATATCCACCTCAGGGATGCTCCAGGGAGGTCCAGTGCTCCAGTACTTAAAACTTCTTAAGTATCCCAACAACAAGATCATCCTAACAGGGTATCAGGCTGAGGATACCTTAGGAAGGGCGTTGGAGGAGGGGGCAAAGGTAATCAAACCTTTCAAAAACGAGATACCTGTTAGGGGAGAGGTTGTTAAGATAGAGTTCTCTGCACATGGTGACTATAACTCCCTTATAAGATATCTGAAAAAGATACCTCCTCCAAATAAGGTATTTGTAGTACATGGGGAGAAGTACCAATCCTTATCTCTGGCTATGACTATATGGAAATCCCTCAAGGTGCCCACCTTTGCTCCTCCAGTGGGAAGTGTATTACCTCTTTTCTAATTTAGACTTTAACTTTAAAAGTGCTTTGATGGTGTCGGTGATCTCCATTATTCTGGCGACATCGTACTCTTCATCTAACTTTTTAAATAAGTAGTCTATTTTTCTCTCTAATATTTTTATGCCGGTATCTTTACTGTAGAAAGGCATTGTATCTTTCTTATCCTCTTTATTAATTTCTATTATATCATCTCTCTCTTTTTCCTCCCTTTTCTTCATTACCTTGCAATATACACAGTACTTATTCCCTTTGATATCCTCGAATAGGGGAAAACCACAAACTTTACAATGTTCTCCCAGCATCTTCGAACCTTTCAACATCTCCCTTGCAGCTATCTTTATAACATCCACCTCGTTGTTTTCCACATCTTTCATAGTATCACGCTTTAATTTAAAGATAGATTTATATATAACTATATAAGAACTATATATAAAAATATTAAAAGATTGATATTTAGGATCTATTTAGATTTTTTAATAATTAATAAGGTGTCTTCTTTGAAGTACTTTTACATCCTCAGTAAAAAGGAGGAGATCTCTAAGTTGATAGAGAGAATAAAGAGGGAGATCGACTATAAAAAACAGATAGTGGATAACAGTTGGGTAAGTTGTAACTTTGAAGGTAATGGATATAAATATACATTTGGAGGAGGGGACGGTAGTTTCAACAGGATGGACTATATCGATCTCTGTCTCTACTTGGTGGGATCTGTCTCCTACACTAACAGGGTGGGAGAGGGATTGGAGGATTCCATCTCCTTCTGGGAACCTGGTATTGTTATCCCCTACAGGTATGTGGAGTATAGACTTAAACTTTATATGATCAACATGGAGTTGAAAACTGCTCTCTGGAACCTTGAAAACAGAGATATAGATTGCTACCTATTTGACGGCTCCCTCTACTCCCTGATTATACAGACCCATACATACGGAGGCAGGGTTAACGGGGAAATTAGAGAGGATTATAAGGAGATAGTAGAGTATTATAAAAATTATAAAAAAGATATAAAAAGTGAAATCTACGAGGATCTAAGTAGTAATAAATTAACACCTCTTACAGATACTGTCAGGAGTATTGAAGATGAGAAACTTAGAATTATACTGGAACAGGTTGAGTATATAGTGTTACTAAGGGAGGTTATTAAAAACTACTGGGATAAATTTGTAGGAATATCAAAAACCTCTAAAATGAGCATATACTTTAAAAAATACAACGATGGGACTTCCATCTTTAAGACTCTCCCTGACATGGGGATCTTTTCAAGTATAGAGGGTACTGGATATTCTAAACCTGTCAATCTGGCAGATAAAAAAGAGGTGGATTACAACATCTACTACAATATACATTACTTAAAGAGATTTAATTTTGATATCGATGAGTTGTACTATCAGTTTGTAAGGTTGGATAGTAGAGGAGGAGTTCTAAATATTACATCCCTTAAAAAATTAGACGAGAATTTCTTTATAAATCTAAGGGATATATCTGTGGGAGGTTATCCATACATACTTAAAAGAAGTCATGAGGAGGTAAAGATCAGTGATAGAGATATGGAGATCTGTGCCAAGTTGTTAAAGTTATACGACAGTAGGGATAGGGATATAGTGATATAAATAATAAGCCCATCAAGTAATAGTTTAATAAATAATAATGATAATAAGAATAATAATTATTAAAAAATTTATTAAAAAAATAAAAGATATATTTAATCCTGAACATTGGAGGAAAGGATATTCTCTGAACATCTCCTAGCTACAACTGTTGATATCTTATATCATAACAGAATTTCTCTCTTTATCTTAGTGTTCAGGAAAGATCCTGAAATATAGTTCATTAATTCATTTTTACTAATTGTTTTTATTGGGATTTTTATTATAATAATTATTATTCTTTACTATTCTTTTAATTACTACTTTGATGGAACTAAGGTATAATAATAAAAAATAATAATGAGAAAGATAATAATTATTAAAAAATCAAGGTGTGATTATGGTAGAAATTATAGAGAGGGTTATAAAAAAGGTTGAACCCCTAAAAGATGCAGTACTTATAGAGGGGCTTCCGGGAATAGGGCATGTTGGTAGGATAGCAGCGGAGCATCTTATACAGGAGTTTCAGGGAGAAAAGGTTATGGAGATCTACTGTGACGATTTTCCTCCCCAAGTGTTGGTAAATGATGATGGTACCATAGAGTGTATGAACAACGAGATCTATATTATAAGGGAGCCTATTCCTATGGTGGTGGTCACTGGAAATACCCAGGCTCTATCTCCAGTAGGACAGTATCGACTCTCCAAGAGGTTGGTAGAGATTGGAATCAGGTACGGTGCAAGGATAACCTATACCCTCGGTGGATTTGGCATAGGACGTATAAAGGAGGATCCCCTTGTCTACGTTGCTGCCACCTCAAAGGAACTTGCAGAGAAGATAAAGGCACATGGGGCACTCTTTAGGGCAGATGGTGGAGGTATAGTAGGTGCTGCAGGTTTGATGCTAACATTCTCAAAGTTGATGGGTATTGAAGGGGCATGTCTCATGGGAGAGACTCCCGGTTACCTCATAGATCCAAAATCTGCAGGGAAGGTGTTGGGGGTACTCTCTAAGGTTCTCAATATCGAGATAGATATGAAGGAGTTAGAGAAGAGGGCTAAAGAGATGGAGGCCTTCTTAGAGAGGATCAAAAGATTTGAGAAACAGTTAGAGCAGGGACACCTCATGGCTGGGGAGAAGGATAAGAGACAGAGGGACGAGGATCTAAGGTATATTGGATAACTTTCTTAAATTATTTTTTATATTATTTTAATGTTAGTATGTATTTGACTCGTATAGAGTGGGCGTTTAATTATAATATGAGAGTATAGATATTCAATGTACTCCTGATTGCTAAATAACTTCTATCATCTAATTAGGGATAGGTTATGTTAGATGCTATCTTCAATCCAAGATCTGTTGCAGTAATTGGTGCCTCCAATACCAAGGGAAAGGTAGGTTATTCAATAATGAAGAATTTAAAAGTCTTTGTGGAGTACAACCCTAATAACAGGGTGTATCCTGTAAATCCAAAGTACAGTGAAGTGTTAGGTTTCAAATGCTATAAATCAATATTGGATATTCCAGAGGAGAGTATAGATCTGGCAGTAATAGCCGTACCTGCAGAGTATGTACCTACGGTGTTGGAGGAGTGTGGGGAGAAAGGTGTAAAGGGAGCAGTTGTTATCTCAGCTGGTTTTTCAGAGGTAGGTAATTATCACTTGGAGGAGGAGATAAGAAGGATAGGTAAAAAGTATAATATAAGGATAATCGGTCCCAACTGCCTCGGTATAATAAACATGTACAACAGATTAAATGCGTCCTTTAGTAGGGAGTACTTTGCAGAAGGCAACATTACATTTATATCCCAGAGTGGGGCACTGATAACTGCTGTGTTAGATATCGCTCCTCTTCTTAATCTTGGATTTTCCAAGATTGTAAGCTTAGGAAATAAGGTAGATGTACAGGAGAGTGATATATTAGAGTACCTTATAAAAGACAACACCACCAAGGTAGTTGTACTCTATATAGAGAGTATTAAAGATAAAAGATTTATAGACAGTGCAAGGAGGTTGGCAAAGGTTAAACCGATAATAGCACTTAAGGGAGGTAGATCTGAGGAGGGGGCAAGGGCTATCTCCTCCCATACTGGAAGT